>JADFYA010000016.1:0-9497 GCA_015233285.1 Deltaproteobacteria bacterium
CGAACTCAGGCCGGCCGCCGAACTAATCCACAGGAGGCCGGGCCTGGGCTCCTATTCACTGGGCGCTGTGGAGTATTCCATTTGTCGTCAGGCGCTCCACTTCCAAAGCCAGGGCGACTTGTTTGGCCAGTGATTCCATAAGTTGCAACTGCTCATGGACCAGGAAGCGGGCCGGGTCTTTGGGCTTCAAGGCCAAGATTCCCAAACGGTCATTGGCGGCCTGCAAAGGCACACATAGGATTTCGGTCGTTGAGAATGTCTCAGTGCCCAACCCCGTCATCCGTCCGGTGTCGTAAGCAGACCGGGCCAGTTTGATCTCTTTAATTATGTCCTTCTGGAGGACGGAAGAAGGATCCCCGGCGGCTATATTCAACTTACCCTGCTCATCCGGCAGCATCGCCACGACACTGCAATCAAAGATATCTGAGACGTATTGCACCGCCACCGCCAAAATCGCCTCAATCCCCCTGGCGCTGACAAGCTTTCGGCTGAGGCCGTGCATGGCGGCCGCTTGTCTCTCCTGTAAACGGGCGATCTCAGTTTGTTGCCGCATCCTCGATGCCAGATGACTGATGACCAAAGCGACCAGGAACATGACAATGAAGGTGACAATGTACTGGGCATCATCCACGGTGAGTGTGAATCGTGGCGGGACAAAAAAGAAATCAAAGGACAGAACACTGAGGAGAGAAACCAGGATGGCCGGCCCTCGTCCGCAACTCATAGCAGTGAGCATCACGCCCAGCAGGTACACCATAATCAGGTTGCTAAGCTGGAAGTAAGGGAACATCATAAAGCAGAGGGCGGTAGCTAGAACAAGAAACAGGAATCCCGTTCCATAGTCTGACAGGTCTGTATCTTTGGGCCGAATGACATAGGCCGCCTCCCCCGGTGGTCCCGGTTCCCCGGTCATGATCTGGACATCAATCTCCCCACTCATCCGCACCAGTTGATCCACAGGACTTCCAGATAAAACGCTCTTCCAGAGAGAACGCCCCGGCTTACCGGCGATAATCTTGGAGATGTTGCGCTCCCTGGCAAATTTGATAATCTCTTGGGCAACACTCCGGCCGGACAAGGCAAAAGTCTCGGCTCCCGATTGTTCGGCCAGGCGCAAGTTATCCGCAGCGCGATTGCGTTCCGATTCCGGCATCATCAGCATCTTGGTATCTTCTACATATATGGCATACCATTTGGCGTGCAGGCCGGCGGCCATGTTTTTGGCAGAATTAATCAGCCCGGCCGACGAAGGGCCTGGGCCTAGGCACACCAGGAGCTTTTGTGCTGTGGATTCTGGAACGTCCGTCATCGTCAACCTCCTCTTTACCCGGCATTAATGCCGGTCTCGGATAGTGTAGCTTTCCGTCAAGACATCAGCGGGCGTCCAACCGCGTCTGTGTCCCATTGGGAGCAGATCGCCTTTTACGAGTCGTATAAAGGAAAGCACGTACGCCGTGAGGCCACATTTCTGTCGAATAGGATACCGCAGATGTTTCGATAGTGTCAAGGGTCAATACGCCGGGGCCAGGGTTGGTTCAGCACCTGTGCCGTGGAGTGACGCTTGAGTTATAACCTATTAAAGATTAATATGTCGTTAAGATTTGAACCTGGATTGTTAAAATTTTATTAATGCTGCATCTACAAATTTGGACTTCGCTTTGGTCCCTTTGAAGATGATCAGATTCCGGATTCATCGGCCTGGAGAGTATCCTTATTCTCCGGCCCAAGATTTACCTTGTGTTTGGGCGAGGAGATGGTTGTCCCGATCTGAGGAGTTATTCTTCTGAAGCCCCGTTGGACCAAGGCCGGGTCCGGGTTCCGTTAGTTAGGCTGATTTATTGGCCGGTTGGCTTATCCGTAAAAGAGCTTGGGGAGAAATAGAGTGACTTGAGGCAGGTAGCTCAACAGGATCAAGATAGCCACCTGGATCAGAAGAAAAGGGAGGATGGATTCGGTGACATAAACGATATCCCGGTTTCGCATGGCCCCGGTAATGAACAGGCTGGTTCCGATCGGCGGGGTGATGTAACTGATCCCCAGATTCAGGGTCATGATCAGCCCAAAGTGGACAATATCAATGTGGAACTTGGCCAACGTCGGCAAGATGATGGGCGTTAAGATGAGCGTGGCCGGGATGGGATCCATAAACATGCCGATGAAAAACAGCAGGGCATTGATGATCAGAAGAAACATCCAGGGCTGGGTGATGGTGGTCGTAACCGCCTGGGCCACCATGTCTGGAATCCGCTGCAGGGTCAGAAAAGACCCAAAGGTGGTGGCTCCGGCCACGATAATCAGCAGAGCGGAGGTGAGCAGAGCCGAGTTGATGGTCACCGGGATGATGTCGCTGAACTTCATGCTCCGGTGAATGAACAATTCCACTACAAAGGCATAAACCGAAGACAACACCGCGGCGTCAATAATCGTCAAAGCCCCGGACAGTATCCCGGCAAAAATAATCACCGGCAACATCAAGGCCCAAATGCCTTCTCGCAGGACCCTTAACAAGTCCTTGGGACCGGGCCAGGGTTTTCTGGTCATCCCCTTGGCCCGGCAACAAAAAAAAGTATAAATGGAAAATGATATGACAATCAATCCGGCGGGGATAAAACCGGTCAAAAATAACTGGGCGATGGAGCAATTGGTCACTGAAGCATAAATGACCATGGTGATGCTGGGCGGCACGATGATGCCCAAAACGGGGGAAGAGGTCATGATGCCCAGGGTGAATTTTTCATCATACCCATTGTCTATCATGGCTGGAATCATGATTCCGCCGATAGCCACCACCGTGGCCACGGTGGAACCCGAGATGAACCCGAACAGACTGCAAGCCAGACATCCGGCCATGGCCAACCCTCCGGGCAGAAAGCCCACCGCCGTCTGGGCGATATTGATCAGCTTGGTGGCGGTGGAGCCCTGGGTCATAATATTCCCGGTCAGGATAAAGAACAGCATGACCAAAAGAGAAGGGTCCTTTAGGCAACCGGCCATGGTATGGGCCATAATAACCGGGCTGACGTCGGTGTAAAGAGCTAACGATATAAATGAAGTAAAAAAAAGAGCCGCAAATACCGGGAGGCTCCCGACGAGCAAGGCGATCAGAATGGCAAACACCACGAAAATGTTTACGTCCATACCCCAGGCATCCTTTTACCGGCTGGGAACCCCGTCCTGGCCGGCGACACATTGAATTCCACCCTCGCCAAGTTGTCTCTAATCCACTTCATTATCAAAGCACCGGGTTCTGACCTCAAAAAGGTCTTTGGCGATATTCTGAACCGTCCGGATAAACATCATTATCCCGGTGACCGGAATGACGGCATAGAGATAGCTGTAGGGCAGGTCCAACGATAACAGCCTTATTTTGACTTCCGACTGGAACATGGTGAATTTCCAACCCAAATATGTTATGATCAGGCAGTAGGCGATCAATCCTATGTAATGAAGAACATTCAGGGTCGGGGCCGCAGCCGGGTAGATCTGGGAGGTCGGATCGATTTTAATCATGGATCGGCCGCGGATGGTCGCGCTGCAGCCCATGAACACGATGTAGGTGATACATACCTTAGAGAATTCTCCACACCAGACCAGGGGAAGGCCAAACACCTGTTGCGAGATGGTATTAATCAAGGAAACCAGCAGACACGACAAGGTCAGCAGGCCGATACTGAAGTCTTCCACAAAAGTTAAAATTCGGTCGATCACGGCAAACCTCGTTACCTGACAGGCGTCTGATGCGGCGGCCATCACAAGACACTAATAGTTTAATATGACACTAATTTTTTTATCTCTTCCAGGTAGTCTCGGCCGACCAGAGGGGCCCACTTGTCCAACACCGGTTGGGTCAGATCGCGCATCTTTTGCCGCTCCGACGCGGCCAACTCGACTACTTCCACGCCGCCGGTTTTCATTTTATTTAAGGCGTCCATCTCTTGGCTTTTGCCCAATGACCTGGCCGCGGCACATTGTTCGTGGATGACCTGGGTAAAGACTTTCTTTAGCTTATCAGGGAGGGAATCGTAGAACTTCCGGTTGATCAACAGCACAAACCAGCCGACCGCATGATTTGTTCGAGTAAACCCCTTAGTCGAGTCGGTCATCTTTGACAGCAGCACCACGCCGGGCGTTTGGTCCAGGCCGGTAATAGTGTTTTGATCCAGGGCTGAAGAGACTTCCGGCCAGGGCATGATGACCGGTTTCATCCCCAGGGCCTGGTAGGTGTCCCAACTAACCGGGGCCTCGGCGATGCGGAACCTGATCTTCCCGGCCTCGGCCAGGTTATGCACGGGTGCCTTGGTGGCCCAGCCGTATGTGCCGTAATCGGTGACATCCAGGCCCAGCACCCGTTTATCCCGCACCCCGTCCAGCATGTGTTGAAACAGTTTTTTGTCGGCGACGAATTTATCCCGCTTTTCAAACGAGTCGATCAAAAAGGGCAATGACAGAATACCCATTCGCGGGGCCAGATTGGCCACCATCACGGAACTGCACAACATTCCCTGAATCTCACCCAGGAGGAGCTTGTTTAAGACATCTACCTCCCCGCCTAAGATATTGTCGGTGAAGTATTGCCACTCGATGGCCCCATCGGTCCGTTTCTTCAGCTCCTTTTGGATATTGAAGCCAACATTGACCCCGACCAGTTTTGGGGTTGAGATATTGGAGACTTTGCAGACGTATTTGTCCTTAGCCGGAGCCGGCCGGCAACTTAGAAAAATAACAATCAATACCAGAGCCGGCAAGTACAGCGTCCGACGAAGATTCATCCGGTTCCTCACAAAAAAAATTTGGTTTCATGGACCCATACCTGTATTGCAAGGGCCTCGAGACCTTATACCCGTGTTTGCTTGCCGCTGTCAACCGGTAATAAAGATGATCGACAGAATGTCACCGCGTCGTTTCGCTATATTCCGCCGGGCCGGCCGAGCAGAATGAACTTGCATTCCCGAGACGATTGCAGTATAACTTTGTAGGGTATCTCAGTTATCGACTACGGCGGGGTGGAGCATCTTGCGATCACCCGGCCTCAGGCTGTTTTATTTATAGGTTCCAGGAAGGTAAGGAGGAAGTCAGATGAAAAAGGTAGCGATTGTCGGATGTGGCGCCTATATGGACAGTGGTTATGGATGTCCTGGAGAATGGCGTTGCCTTAAGGCCGCAGCCATGGGTGATCATGTTTTTGAGGATAATTCTCAGGTCACGGCTTTTATCAGGTGCGAATGTCCCGGCCGCACTACCTTGCCCAACCTGGGCATGGCCATGAAATTGTCCGAAACCAAACCGGATGTCATCCATCTCAGCACTTGCCTGGTCAACGCCAAACCGGAATGCCCCTACATCAAGGCCCAGGATCTGGCGGCCATGTTGGAAAGCAAGACCGGGATCAAGGTGGTTCTGGGCACCCACGATTATCACTAATGCCGCTGCTCAAAATGGGCGCGGATAGCCGCCTGATCGGCCAATTCCGGCGGGTCAAGGTAACCGTTCTTCAGGCTCAGAATGCGATTCACCGCTCTTTCAATGGTGCTCCACGGCAGGTTCCCATCCCGGACAGCCTGGAGCACCGCCCCAAAGGCCCGTCGGATCGTTTGGGGATGTTCACAGATCAGCAGGATGTCCGCCCCGGCCCGCAAAGCTTGCGTCACCACCAACTCCAGCTCAAAATGGGCCGACATGGCCCCCATCTCCAGGTCGTCCGTGATGACCACCCCGTCATACCCCAGGTCCTGCCGGAGCAACCCGGTGATGATCCGTTCCGACAGCGTGGCCGGCCAGTCTGCATCCAGGGCCGGATAAAGGGTGTGGGAGGTCATGACCATGGCCGCCCCGGCGGTCACCGCGGCCCGAAAGGGGACCAGATCATGGTCTTGGAGATCTCCTTTTGGCGCGGCAATGGTCGGCAACGTATGATGGGGATCCTTGACCACCCGGCCCAGACCAGGGAAATGTTTGACGCAGCTCATCACACCCTGGTCCTGGTGTCCCCGCACCGCGGCCAGACCCAGCCGGGTTACCAGTTCCGGATCCGGACCAAAGCTGCGGCGGGACATAACCAGGTCTGACTCCGCGTCCGGCAGAACGTCGAGCACCGGGGCCAGGTTCAGGTTGATCCCGGCCAGCCGCAATTCCTGGGCGCTCACCCGGCCGTAGTCATAGACGGCTTCTTCCCTGCCCTGCCGGCCTAAAACGTCGTTTCCCGGAAACACGGTAAACGGCAACCCCAACCGGGCCACTGTCCCGCCTTCCTGATCGATCGCCACCAAGGCCGGAATCCCGGTCTCAGCCATGATGATGCCTTGCCCGCCTCGGGTCAGCCCGGCCAACTGGTCCGGTGTCGTCACATTCCGCCGAAACAGAATGATCCCCCCCGGCTTAATCTCCTGCAGCAGGGCCACGGTTTGCTCATCCAGGTTCGGCCCGGGCAGACCAATGATGAACAACTGCCCCACCATTTGTAGTTCTGAGAGACCGGCGATTTGGTACGGCATGTTGTCTTTCCTTCCTCAAAGATGCAACCACATCCTTGTGAAAAATTCCTCGCAGTCCTAATCTTTCTCGGAGGAGACGGGTACTCTGTTCCGGCGGGCAGCGGCGCCCATGGGCTGGACAAGTTTCAGCGGCCAAGACATGGACTTCATTCTGAGGGATCAGTTCCCGCAGGTTTGTTCGATGACTTGCCGGAAGTCCTCAAGAGTCTCAACCGTGGCCGCCTTCTTCCGCAGTTTCTTTAAGATGGCCGTATCGCCCAACTGGTTGATCAGGTCGGCCATAGGCGAAGGCACAGAGCTGAAGCGAGACTCCAGGATATCCAGCACCGCCTCTAGTGCATCGGTCAGCAAGCCCTGCTGCAGACCCTCTTGGCGGCCTTGCAACAGACCTTTTTGGATTCCTTCCTGATACCAGGTTTGAACGAAACCAGGCATGTCACCCTCCTTTATATCTTTGAATACTTCCACCACGACCTTCATCAAGTCCTGGTGGCTGATCTTGTCCTGATTCGATATCAGATAGCTCATGACTTTCTTGCCATAGTCGGGACGGCCCGTCCGCTCCATTTGGCGCAACATCTCCAGGATATCTCTAATCCGCTCTTTTAATTCAACAGGATGAAAGATTAATTTCAGCAACACCAGGGTCATCCGGAGGCCGGCCTCGCCCCTGATATCCTCTTCTTCATACTCCCCCAGATCACAATAAAGAAACCGGAAGTCAGGCAAGAATGATTGCAACGCCGGGGATGGTCGAGCAGTCGGCTAAACCTCCGGTCCACTTGCCACCTGGTCGCCCCATGGTAAAGCGCCAAAGGTATGATTGGGGGCAGGCGGCCTTTTGAGCCTTGCTCGATGAGTTGCCCCCAAATCTTGACCATGTAGCGCAGCAGATAAAAAACGATCAATGGTTCCGGCTTGAAGAAGCGATCATGGCTATTGGTGATGTTAGACAATCCGGCCCCCAGGCTGGTCGGGATTTTGCCGCTTCGGTCCGCTCTTACACTTACTTGCTATTATAAGCCGGAATCTCGAAGAATGTCAAGAAGCCGGGCGGGGCTACCTGAGCGAAGGCATGAAATAATTTTTGGCCATGAAAATCATCGGTTACAAGTGTAAGACGACCACCAAGCCCCGAAGGGTGAACCAGGATAACTGTGGTTATCTTATGTCCCTTCGCACCCAGCGGAACTCTCTGTAAAAACTTTTGTTATAATTTTCCACTACCGAGAATGGTTAAAACTAGGTGATCGTATTACGATAATGTAATGAACATGTCATAAAACTGTAACCAGAGTGTCGTGAAATTGTTTACTTCCATACTGTAAGCTGATTTCCTGGTGTTGCGGCCAACTCGTCTCTTCGGAAGACAAACTCAAGAAAACTCGATCTCATGATTCACGAACTTAGGCCGTGATATGGTTGGGCTGAGTTCAAGATGCCGCCGATTGCCGGCCAGCTCACGCCGGAAAGTCCCTGTCTTGAAGATACCGAGGTTGCTGGAAGCCAACCGGAGCTGGGATAGGATGAAAGCAGGTCCCAATTCCGACTCGGCCCTTCAGCCTGCCAATGTACTATGCAACTACCGGAATTAATATGATAAGTCATCAAGAAATGGAGCTGACCATGGCCAATCATCTTGTCATCGGGCTTGGGGGAACGGGCGGAAAGGTACTCCGGTCCCTCCGGCGGGATATTTTTCAAGAATCGCTGAATGGAGACATCCCGGGCGTCAACCTGGGATACATGTATGTGGACGCCGACCCGTCACTGATGGATCCGGACGATCCGACCTGGCAAACCTTGGGTAAAAGCTTTCAATTAACCGCGGATAGTCAGGTCTTGATCTCCGGCGCCAACCTCCACCCATACTTAGAACAGGTTGATAAAAATCCCGGTGTTGATGACTGGTTCGGAGACAAACAGAACTGGGCGGACATCCTCAACGCCAATCCAGACAGCATGGCGCATGGCCGGATGCGCCGACTCGGCAGATTACTTTTGGCCGCTAATCTTTCCAGGTTCACCCTGGCGCTGGATAAGCACGTCAACAAGCTCATAAAGAAGTCTGGTTACGACAACGTCACCTTTCACGTTTGCGCAGGATTAGGCGGAACCATCGGCAGCGGCACCCTGATCGACGTCATCAGTCAAATCCGGACAAAATATAGCGCCACCGACGCAATTCAATACCGGATTATCTTATATCTATTGCTTCCGGAAGAACAACCGGCGGCACACCGGGACACGGCTAACTATCACGCCAATGCATATGCGGGGTTAATTGAGCTTAATTCGTTGAGCGTCGGAGCCTTTTTCCCTCATGACATAAGTAAAGATAACAAAAGGTGTGAAATCCGCTACCCGTTCAATAGCTGCTATTTATTTTCTGACCAAAATGAATTGGGCCGGAGAACTGACGGCTACAGAGAAATTCCCAATATCTTGGCTGAGTTTCTCTATCAAAGAATTGTCATGCTAAAAGATACAGGTTGGAGCAGCATCGATCGAATAGAGAGCTTTGAGAATAATCAGGCTGCCCCCGAGATGGCTGGTGGAGGTGATGTCCCTGAACGAAGTAAACGATTTTTGGCCCTCGGCCTCAAAAAGCTGGCCATTCCCGAAGAAGAGATTAGGGAGTTCTTGGCCTATTGTCTGGCCCGTCAATCGGTTTTGCAAATGAAGTATAATAATCGGACTGAAGAATTGGGCTTCATCAACATCCCGCCGGTTGCCAATTTCGAAGAATATGTTAAGCGGAATGATGTCCAGTCAAAATGGAAACTCAGCGATGAACATTTGTGTTTATCCAAGGGCATATTGCCGGAAGATGCTGCTGATAAAAAGTGGAAGACCATCCCGGCATTATGGGAAAATGTCGTGGCCAACTTTGTTGAGGTGATTAAGACAAATAAAGTTGAAAGCTGGATCAAGGAACTGGCAAAATTATGTGACAAGCAGTTTAGTGAAGATTTCAGAGGGATGGGCGTAAAAAGATTTTATCAA
>JADFYA010000016.1:9542-20402 GCA_015233285.1 Deltaproteobacteria bacterium
AGGTCATCGTCTCCGGAATCGAAAGCGAGCTTTTTGAGCAATGGAAGATGAGTGAATTATCACTCTATGAAGTATCCTTGTTAATGACTTCTCTAATCGCTGACACCGACGACCGACTTAGACAAATCGAAGGGAAAATTGCCCGGTCAAAGGAGAAAGCCGATCATTGCCAGGCTCAAATCAATACGAAACGGCAGGCTTTTGACCGCTGTGGGCTAATGGGTAAGATGGTCGGGAAGAAATGGGACCTGTTTCACACCCAGGTGGAATTAATGCAGCAAAAATATGTAATCATGACCCTCATTGAAGGCTTCCTTTTTTCCAAGTCTTTACTCCTGAATTTAATTGATGAATTTAACAGATTGAGTGGAGAAATCGCCAACTGCACGGCCCTCCTGACGGAAGCAGCGGCCCGCTGTGATTTTGGGATGAAGGAAAGATGCAAGGGCAGTTTCGAGGCCGACATTCATGGCCATTTGGTCAAGTTTCATGACTATGAACGGGTCAGTAAGTTTGCCACGCGCCTGATCAAGCAGCAGCCGGCCCAAAAAAACCAGACCAATAAAATCAAATCGGTCCTGGTCGCCCGGCTGGGGGATAAGCCGTCGTTCGCCCGGTTTAGCGAACGGATCCAGATCTCCTCCCTGATGAAGGCATTGGAAATGATTTGCGGCGTAGACGTCCTGAAGGCTCATGATATCCTGATAGACCGCATGGAGGATAGGGTATTTGGGACGAGTATTATCGAAAAGCTGAAACAGCGATTCGAGAGCGACTCAACCGGGCTTAAAGACTACATTGACAAATTGATATCTTATACCAGGGTCTATCTGGCCTACGATAAAGATGAACTGGGTGAGAATGCAACCAACGGGTCCGGCAAAGAAATTCTTTCCTCCGCCTTCACCATCCTCATCCCGCGGTCGCAGACGAGCTCAGAATTTGTGGCCCGATTGAAAGCGGCTTTTAGCCAGAGCGTTAAGACAGAGGTGACGTTTATCGAAACAGATCATAAAATCAATGAACTAACCTTAATAAATGTCAAGAGCGCCTTTCCCTTAAGGTGTGTCAAACAAGTCAGGATGTTAAAGGAGAAATACCTGCGCCGGATAATCGGCCCCGATGCGGAGAGGTCTATATTCTCATTGCACTTAGAAGGAAACGGCCGTCAACATCCTTCTTTATATGATTCGACCGGTGATGATAAGGTAAACGAGTCCATCCCTTATCTATTGATGGCCAGGGCATTGAAGTTGATTCTATCCATGCCGGATCGCCAAACCGGGGTAAATAGACTGGTCTGGCCCAGGAAGAATAAATGGGGGATAGAAGACGTCCCCATCGTTTTGGGGAAAACCCTCATCGAGACGCCTGCCGTTATGACCATGGAACACGTCCGCGAACTGAAGACCAGTGTCCTGGACCGGATAGCCAACGACTTCCCCAAGGCGGATGAAAAGGAGCAATTGTTGCAGGAAATTAGAAAGGTGTTGATCGCGGTTAAAAGCGAGGTGCAAGGCGATGTTTTCGATCCCCAATACCAGAAGTTTATCGAAGGCTCCAAGTCGGCGATAAAAAATATTTTAAGATTATCTTAAGATCTCTCATTCGGTTAGATCGGCGGTCTGCGGAATCATTTTGTTTAACTACCGGCGGACTGATTATATTGACGGCCGCGAAGAATAGGATGGTTTCCATGATCCGTGAGGAGGCTTAAAATGCCAAAAGCGATTGGTAAGTGCGTTAATTTTGGAATGTGTGATACGGCGGATAACAAGAGTATCATCGAAATCGAAGAAGGTCAGGCCCTGGTATGTCCGGAATGCGGCAGCAACCTGAAAATCACTGAAGCAACTGGAGGCGGAAAGAGAAAAACTTTATCCTGGGCCGCCGGGATAGTGATTGTCTTGGTTATCGCTGGAGTGGGTTTGTATTATGGGCCGGCCGGCAGTCCTCCGCCTAAGCCGGCGCCGGCCAAAATTAAGGCCGACCAGGGTGTGGAACCAGCCAAGACGGAAAAGACGGCCAAGACCTCTCATGCGGATAACCCCGCTAATGTTCCTCCGGCCCAACCAGGTCAAACTATATTTAGGATGCACGGGTCAAACACGATTGGATCAAAACTGGGGCCGGCCCTGGCCGAGCAGTTCCTTAAGAACGAGGGGGCCCGAAAGGTCACGAAGGTTCCCGGCCAAAAGGAGGAGGAGGAGACAATAAGTGGCGACTTTGGTGATACCGCCCCGGCCAAACTCATCGAGGTTCACGCCCATGGATCAACTACGGCATTTAATGATTTATTTGTCAACAACTGCGATATTGGGATGGCCTCGCGGAAAATCAAGGACGAAGAGGTCAAGAAACTTGAGGAAGCCGGACTGGGGGACATGACTTCGCCCAATAGCGAGCATACACTGGCTCTGGATGGTATCGCCGTCATTGTCAATAGAGCCAATCCGGTCAAATCTCTCAGCGTCGAGCAATTGAGGGGCATATTCAGCGGCGAAATATCCGATTGGGCCGGGGTGAAAGGCACACAGGGAAAAATCCGGGTGTGCTCAAGGGACAACAACTCCGGAACTTATGATACTTTCAAGTCATTGGTGCTGCATGACAAGAAGCTTGCGGCCACCTCGGAGAGGTACGAAGACAGCAGCCTTCTTTCCGATACGGTCGCCAACGATCCTAAAGCCATCGGCTTCATTGGCCTGCCATACATCAGATCGGCCCAAGCCCTCGAAATCATAGAACCGGGCGCTGCACCCATTCTGCCTTCTTTCTTCACTGTGGCCAGGGAAGACTATCCCCTGTCCCGGCGTCTTTTCCTCTACACCGCTGAGTCGCCGAAGAATCCCTGGGTCCGTAAGTTTATTGACTTTGCTCTTTCCAAAGAAGGACAGGATATCGCGAAACAGGCCGGCTTCATCGACCAGACCATCAAAGCTGAAAAGGTTGAGAAGAAGGTGGCCGATGCTTCTATGCCATTGGATAACTACGGGCAACGGACCAAAAATCTGAATCAACTTTCCACGAATTTCCGGTTCAAGGCGTCAAGCGACAAGTTTGACAACAGAGCCATCCGAGATCTAGACCGGGTGGTTCAGATTCTGACTCAACCAACATATAAGGGCAAGGACTTTTATCTCTTCGGATTTACCGATAACAAAGGAGATGAACAATTTAATGTCGCGCTCTCGAAGTCCCGGGCCCTGGCCGTGGCTAATGAGTTGAAAAAGCGAGGGGCCGAGGCTAAGCAGGTAGATGGGCTTGGTTCAGGTCATCCCGTCGCGTCCAATGAAACCAAAGAGGGTCGAGACAAGAATCGGCGTGTGGAGATTTGGATTAACTGATCAGGTCCGGCCAGGGTTCAGGCCCTCCGCCGGTTCATTATGTTATTCCCATAAACGATGCGAGCCGGCCAGGCGTCCTAATGCCGAGGTGACTCGCCATTTTTCAATTTAAATGATCACGCCGGGTCTATCCCGGTTAAACGGTTATGGAGTTAAAGTACCGACTCGTTCCGTGAATTGGACAATCTGCTCGACTTTGATCTCCAGCTCAGCCAGCATGACTTCATTGAATCCACCCACGTGGGCCTCGTTGGAATTGGCCAGGACAATACTTGGATCGTTGAGCAGGCCGACCCCTAGTTTTTGGCAGGTCAGATCCACCAACCGGAGCATGATAATCAGCACATCGGTGGCGTCAAAACTTTCGTCATGATGGTCCCTGACGACATGACAATACTTTTCCGGCAGGTTCCATCGAGATAAGAGATTATATCCTTGAAGGGTGTGTTGTGTTTGCAGCACTTCAATAATCAATTCTCTAGATAAATCGCTATGAAGTTCATCGGTCATTCTAATTTCCTCCATCACCCGAAGGAGGAAGAGCTTTCCAACGTCATGGAGCAACCCGGCTACGAAAGCTTCATTGGCCATGGCGGGGTAATCAGCCTTTTCGGCCAGCCATCTGGCAGCCAGGGCACAGGTCAGGGAGTGCCGCCAGAGGTCGAGCATGAGTACATTTATTTTTTGATCCGGGGAGATGTAAATATTCTTTTTTAGTGACGCCTCAAGCATGGCGGACATCCGGTTGCTTCCCAACCGGGAGATCGCCTCATCAAGACTGGTAACTCGTCTTAACCCGGCGAAGAAGCCGGAGTTAGCCTCCCGCAGCACCTGACAGGTCAACGATTGATCAATCATAATCAACCGGGATAGATTCTGTATCTGGAAGTTTCCCTGGTTAATCGTCTCTTGGACCTTGGCAGCCACCGGCGGTGATATAGGCAACTGCCATCCGTCAGCGTCTAATTTTTCTTGAACGCTTTGAAGCAAAGGTTTCGATATCGACATATGGTTATTCGTCTCCCAACAGACGTCTTATTTCCTGAATGGGCCGAGGTTTCATCAAGCGAGGCAAGAGTCGGATGACGTCATGCAACAGGGCTTGCCCGCTGGCCGCCTTAGCCAGACCATCTTCAAGCAAGGTCACCAAGCCCGAGCTTTGAATACTTAGCCTTCTGATTTCATAGGAAGTCTTTTTAGCTAATATAGCATCTTTTACTATCTCGTTCAAGATTAATAATTCAAACGCCCCGATTCGTCCTTTGTATCCGGTAAACCGGCAACTTCGGCATCCCTGGCCGACTTTGAACGTCGCCCCGGTGATATCATGATGAGCATAATTAATCCGCCGTAATTCACTGGGCGTGGGGGTATAGTCTACGGCGCAATGGGGACAAATTCGTCTGATCAAACGCTGGGCCAGAACCGATACCACGGTGGAGGAAATTAGAAATGCCTCGATGTCCATATTCAACAGCCGGAGCAGCCCGCCAATGGAATCTTCCGTATGAAAGGTGCTCAAGATTTTGTGACCGGTGAGGGCCGCTTGAATGGCCGTGTCGGCGGAATACTTGTCCCGGATCTCGCCTAGAATAATCACATCCGGGTCCTGGCGGACCATATGCCGGAGGGTCTCTTCAAAAGTCCGGCCGATTTTGGGGTTAATGGCGCATTGGGAAATTCCGTCGACTACATATTCCACCGGTTCTTCAGCCGTGATAATGCTGGTGTTGACATCGTTGAGATAGGCCACGCAACTGTACAGGGTGGTCGTTTTTCCCGAACCGGTGGGGCCGGTGATCAAGATAACCCCACTGGGCATGTCCAAGGCGTCGGCGCTGAACCGGTCCAGCATCTTGTTGGCCATCCCGATGTCTTTCAGGCTGAGCACCGATTGCTGCTTGCTCAAGAGCCTCATGACCACTTTTTCACCATATATGGTCACAAAAAAGGAGGCCCGAATATCGGCGCTTCGTCCTGTTTTCAAATCTTCGTACAGGAATCGGCCGTCCTGGTGCCGCATTCGCTCCGAGATGTCTGCTTCGGCCATGACCTTGAGCCGGCTAACCATGGAATTGGCCAATTCGGAGCTGATATATTTGTGATGGACTAGGACACCGTCCCGGCGGAACCGGACCCGCTGTCTATCCCGGAAGGGCTCGATATGGATATCACTGGCATTTTCAATTATGGCCTCTTGCAGTATTTGATTCACGATGGCCACCGCCGAGTCCTCAGCCGGGGCCGGGCCGATCACCTCCACCAGGCTGCGCTCATAACCGATCAAAAGTTCTGAAATGGCTCTTCGAGAGGCAATGGCTTGAATGATGTTCTTACCGAACAACTGCTGCGCCGCCTCGACATCCCGCTGGTCGGTGGGGTCGGCGAAAACCACCGTGACTTGGCCGTTCTCTTTGGAGACGGGGATAAAGTTGTTCTGCTTGAAATTTTTGATAAGGGCTCGGGGCAAGAGGGATCTATCTATTTCTGATAGTAAAGGTTCGATTTGGGGAAAACCGAGCTGGAAGGCCAGTGTCTCCACCAGCTTCTGCTCACTGATAAAATTAGCCTCGACCAAGACGTCGCCCAGCCGCTTCTTGACTGGAGCCGATTGTTGGATGGCCAGAGCGGATTTGATGTCGTCTTCAGCCAGATAGCCCAGCTCCACCAGCAGGGTCCCGATTTTTAAGGACACTAGATTCCGTCTGAGGCTCTCCCGGAGTTGTTCGGTGGTAATGAAGTTCAATTCTTTGATAACACTGAGCAAAGATCGGCGGGAATTCAACTTTCCATGGACCCGGCGGGCATAATCAAACTGGTCATCCGAGATATACCCGTCTTTGACTAAAAATGATACAATGACCGAGGTTTGGCTATCATCAGCCACATGGAGGTGGGTATCTTTCGGGCGGTCATTGCCACCCACCGGGGCACCAGGCGATTCTTCCGGACCCGCTTCAGTCAACACGTCGACCTGCTTAGCCAGAGCTTCAAATCCTATCATAACTTCTCCTCCAAACTCAGAATCTCAAACTACCGTCGGCTGCGACACGGAAGGGTACGAGTTTTTTCACCCAGGTAAAACTTTTCCGGCCGATTTGAATGGTGGATTTAATTTCGGGTTATGGCCGATAGTCTATCGAACTTTTAAAACTGTTATTATGCAGCAATAACTATGCCAATATAAATAAGAAAACTGATTGTGCTGTTTAGTTGAGGTTTCAATGAGTTGGTGGCTGTTATTTTAAACGGAGCATCGCTACATGGCAAATTTACACAATACGGGTGTGTAGATTTGCCATGTAGCGGGTTGGGCGGCCGATATCAGACGGGTTGGGTATGTGCAAAATAATCAGTTTTGGACGCACAGAGATATCTTTCATAGTCATCCAGACAGGAGGAGAAAATGTCGCCCCAATTGCTTGATCAGCGTTCTTGGAAGAGCTTTTTCCGGCGGTGGCGCAGGGTATAATAATTAATATTAAGCAGCCGGGCCGCTTGGCTTTCGTTGCCTTGGGATATCTTGAAGGCCGCTTCAATGTAGTATTTTTCAATAGTTCCTAACGTGGCCGCAAGGTCGATCCCGGCAGGCGGGATGGAGCAAGGGAAGGCGTTAAGTAGATCCGGTTCTTGTGGTCTCTTTTGTCCCAGGCCAAGATGTTCCAGGGTCAGCTCCGGGCCATCGTTAAATAAGACGCTTCTTTGGATCAGATTTCTCAATTCTCTAACATTCCCCTTCCAGGTGAAGGACTCCAGCGCCTTTTCCGCTTCCATTGAAATCCCGGTGAACCCCTTCCCCAATTTCCGGTTAAATTCCACCAAGAAATATCTGGCCAGGGGGAGGATATCTTCGCGGCGATCATTTAATGATGGAAGATCTATCCTGACCACGGCCAGCCGGTAGTAAAGATCACGGCGAAAAACGCTTTTATCCATCAAGTCATTGATGTCCCTGTTGGTCGCGGAGACAACTCGGGTTTCGAGCTTCCGCTTGGTAACACCGCCAACCCTATAATATTCGCCGCTTTCTAGGAAACGGAGCAGCTTGGCCTGGGCCTCCGGACTTAATTCGCACAATTCATCCAAGAATAAAGTCCCATTGGCCGCTTGTTCCACCAGTCCTTTCTTTCCAGAGGGCTTCGCACCGGTGAAAGCCCCTTTTTCATACCCAAAAAGTTCGCTTTCCACCAGGTCTTTAGGCAAGGAGGCGCAGTTGAACACAACAAACCGTCCTCTAAAACAAGGACTCTTATAATGAATCGCGCTGGCCAGGAGTTCCTTACCGGTGCCGGTTTCACCCGTGATCAGGATCGAAGTGTTCCGGCTTTGGGCGACTTTTGAGACCAGCTCTATGACGTTCTGGATGGCGTTGCTCTCGCCGATGAGGCAGGGCAGATTCTCCTCGATCAGCTTCTCTTGAAGTAACTGAATTTCCTTACGCATCCTGATGGTATCCAGGGCGTTCCGCAAGGTCACCAACAAGGCATCGAGGTGCAGCGGCTTCAGCAGATAATCATAAGCTCCTAATTTCATTGCAGAAATTACGGTATTTATCTCTTCGGATGCGGTTATCATGATAACCAGGGTATCTGAGTTGATGGCCTTGATTTCCTTTAGCGCCTCGATCCCGCTCATTCCCGGTAACCCAATATCAAGCAGCACCAGGTCGGGCGGTTCGGTCTTGATGGTCTCAAGGGCCGCTTCTGCAGTCTCAAAACCTTTGACCCGGTAATCGTTTTCGAGAGCTAAGGTTATTCTCCTTCGAGCAGTAGGTGCATCATCGATGACATAGATGGTGTAACTGATCATCGTCACTCCTCGAACCCCTTAAGGAAGTCAGCCAAGGCGGCCTTGACCCGACCGACTTCTTCTTCTAATTCCAGATACGTTTCTTCCACCTTGGCCAACTTGCCGGTCCGGGCCGTTTTTTCTAACCGGGCGTTCAAATCGACCGCCTTGTAAGCCGCAACGTCCCCTAGCGCGCTCTTGAAACGGTGGGCGCAGAATTCCAACTTTTTAGGATCACCAAGATGCACCGCCTGCTTGATACTATCCAGATCTTTATCACAACCGTCAAGGAATATCATTACAAATTCTCTAACTAAGGCCAAATCGCCTAAAGACCGGGCGGCAACGTCATCAATATCTATGACTTTGTCCTGAGGTTGGGACGTCTTCTGAATGTTTTCAATGACGGTCCCGGAATCGGACATCCGGCTAAACTTGTTGATCGTCGCAGTAAGCTCGCCCAGATCAAATGGTTTGCCGAGATAGTCGTCCATCCCGGCGGCTAGACAAAGTTCTCGATCACCCTTCATTACTGAGGCAGTCATGGCAATAATCGGGATATATCTTCCCGATTGCTTCTCCTTTTCTCTAATCACCCTGGTCGCCTCTAATCCGTCCATTACCGGCATTTGGAGATCCATTAGAACCAAATCGTATTGTTGGAGGAAGATTTTTTCAACGGCTTCATGTCCGTCCACCGCGATTTCGACGGTGTGTCCCAATCTGGCCAAAAGCTTGGAGCCTACTTTCTGGTTGATGTAGTTATCTTCAACCAGCAGAATTTTTAAGGGCTCTTTCCCGACGCCGGCCGCGGGCTCCGGTTCCGGCACGTGCAGCCTGGGTTCCTCTGTCCCGATGCTCAGCCAGGCCGTGAAATGGAATGTGACTCCAGACCCGGGATGATTACCTTCCACCCAGATGGCGCCGTTCATCAGCTCCACGATTTGTTTAGAGATGGCCAGCCCTAGACCGGTCCCTTCATATTTTTTGTTGTAGGAGATATCGACTTGCTCAAACGGATCAAAGATAGATGTAATTTTTTCGGCCGGGACTCCAATTCCGGTATCCCGGACCTGGACATGAAGTTTGCACCGGGTTTCGGTGGTCTCTTCGGCCTGGATGTCTAAATCAATTTGGCCGGTTTCCGTGAATTTGACGGCATTGCCCAGTAAATTGATGAACACTTGACGCAGCCGGCCGGCATCTCCATAAAGGGACAAGGGAATTTGCTCAGCCACCGTGCACGTTAATTGGAGAAGTTTCTCATCGGCTCTGGGGCGGATAATCAGGAACACTCGACGTATCAGCTCCGGCAAACTGAAGTTGACATCCAGCAGTTCCACCCGGCCGGCCTCAATTTTGGACAAATCTAATATATCATTGATTAAATCCAGAAGGTGAGAGGCGCTTGTCCCGGCCATATCTAAATAATCAAGTTGTTCCGCGGTCAGGGAGGTGTCGTTCAATAAGTTTATACTGCCGATGATCCCATTTATGGGAGACCGAATTTCGTGACTCATATTGGCCAGGAATTCGCTTTTGGCGCGGTTGGCCGCCTCAGCGGTTTGTTTGGCCTGATTCATCTTTTTTTCCCGGTGGTTAATTTCAGTAATGAAATAATTTACCGATTCGGCCATATCCGCCACTTCATCTCGGCCGCGGGTGGGGATCGGAACAGCCCGGTTTTCCACCAGGCCGCGCATGTACTCCTTCAAACCTATAATTCGGGCGATAACCGACCGTCTGATATAGAAATAAATGGCCACGGCGCTGACCAGACCCAGCATCGGAATGGCGATCAACATGACGATAAGACGACCCACGGCGCGATCAAACAGGTGATGCTGCTTAAACACATCGTCTTGAACACCGGAGAAGATTTGGTGGACCATTTTGGCCAATTCCGCCGACAAGAATTTGTTTTCAATTAGATTATCTTCCATGCGCTGCTGTAGGGCGATCAAATTTTCTTTGAGGGTAAAAATATTTTCTTTTCCGGTGCCGTAGTTGAAAATCTCCGTGTGAATCGGCCGCGCTGCGGCTTTGATTCTTGCCGGCAAGGCCTGCCAGGTTTGATCCGCTTCCGTCTGCAAGGAGGGAAATTCTCCTTTGAGATCATCTAACTCACTTTTGTTTGTCACCACATCCAGATAGAGCAAGGTGGCATTCGCTCGATTAACCGTCTCACGCCAAAGATCAAATTTCATAAGATCTTCTTGGCAGTCACCGGGTGTCGAAGATAAAAGAGTGGATTTGTCAGGTAAGGGTCGGGGCGAAACCGGGCGGTAGTTAAAGCAGGGGTCCTGGCCAGGTTCGCCCATAGTTTGAGTGATCCGATATAGCCTGACGAAAATCTGCCGGGCCCGAAATTCGATTTTGAGACGGTTATCGGTGATCTCAATTAGTGTTTTCAGGTTGGCAAAAACCAGGTCGAACTGCCTGGACAGAACCTCAAGCGCCTTCGATTCAACTCCGGCCTCTCGCAGCGGCCTGATGAATTTGTCTTTTTGGTTGATTTTCTCCTCGATATCTCTGGCTAAATTGGCCCGGATAAATTGATTCTGAGCC
The DNA here is from genome assembly GCA_015233285.1 of Deltaproteobacteria bacterium. Next base: position 20,246 of record JADFYA010000016.1, read on the forward strand.
ACGATGATATCCGGAGCATTGGCGATAATCCGTTCGCTTTCCCGGATGAGTTTTGAGGCCCCGACCAGGGCGGGAAGTTTGCGCCGGGAGATATCGGTGAAGCTTTGGTTGAACTGGGTGAACGCGATCGCAGCCCGGCCGGCGGAGACCAGGGTCA
>JADFYA010000170.1 GCA_015233285.1 Deltaproteobacteria bacterium
ATTGTCGATGCCGGGGACGTGATCGAGGGCGTCTGCAAGCTCAAAGATCGTCTGCTGGTTATTTTGAATGCCAAGAGTTTCTTGCGAATAATAGAAAAGGGCAGGAGCCGCTAACCCGCAACCCGCAACGTTTTTAATGTGACAACATATATTTCTAGAAGGAGGAATGGATGAGCAATTTGAAACTGGCGACTAGAATCGGGCTGGGATTTGGCGTATTGATTTTATTGGCGGTGGCGCTTGGTACCCTGGCGGTGGTTAATATGAAATCAGCGGAACATCGGGCCGCGGAGTTGGCTCAAGAATACATGCCGGAAGTAGATTTAGCCAGCACTCTACAAGTGAATTTCATGGAGATGAGATTCGGCGTCCGCGGATATTCCTTATCCCACCAGGAGAGCTATCTAAAGATTGCGATGGACGCCCTGGCCAAGATTAAGAAGAATATTCAAGATTGTAAGGACCTGGCTACTAAATACCCCCTGCTGGTTAAACTGCGAGAAAATATTGGTAAGGTTGATAGTGACATAGTGGAATATGAAAAACTAATTAATGATACCGTGATCCGGAATAAAGAGATCTCTGAAATTAGAAAACGCCTGGATGCCGCGGCTAAGAAATGCATGGATCATTCTTATGAATATTTGAATGGTCAAAATGCAAAGATAGAAAAGGAGGTAAAATCCGGGGCCGATGCGAACCTGGTGTTTGAACGGATTAAAAAAATAACGGTAATTAATGATACCATTGACCTGGTCAACTTTGTCCGCATCGCTAATTTTAAGGCTCAGGCAGCTAATGACATCAATATGTTAAAAGAAGCCTTCGGAAAATTCTCTGAGATAGAAAAGAAAATGGATGATCTCAAACCCCTCACCACTCAAGACGTTGACTTGGCGCGAATGGCCGGTGTCAAGGCCGGCGCCATGGAATACAAACAAGCTATCTCTGATTATATTAAGAATTATGAGGAAATGGGACAATTGAATGAAAAGCGGAACACTTTTGCTATTCGGATAATGGGGATGGCCAGCAGCACGGCTGACGCCGGACTTAAACAGGCCGGAGAACGGGCCAATATATCCATGTCGACTTTGTCCCAAGCCTCTATGGTGATGATCATCGGGTTGATCGTGGCTATTATTTTGGGCGTCATCATTGCCATAGGTATCGCTAAGGGAATTATCAACCCGATCAGTAAAGTGGTGGAGCTGGCCAACGCCATCGCGGCCGGCGATCTGACCAACCGGCTGAATATGACCACCAAGGATGAAATCGGCGATATGGCCCGCGCTTTAGATAAGTCGAGCGACCAGTTGGTCTCCATGATCAGGCTGATTCAGGAAAACGCCAAGAGCCTGGCCTCCCAATCGGAGGAGTTGTCCACCGTGTCTTCCACCCTGGTGGCCAATTCGGAACAAATGACCGCTCAGTCCAACAACGTGGCCGGGGCCACGGAACAGATGTCTACCAACATTAATACCATGGCCTCTGCGGCGGAAGAAATGAGCGTCAATATCTCCACCGTGTCCTCGGCAGCGGAGCAGATGTCCCAGAACATGAACACCGTGGCCAGCGCCATAGAAGAGATGACGATGTCCATAAACGATGTCTCCAAAAGTGCTGAAGATGGGGCCAAGATCTCTAAAAAAGCCACCCAAATGTCGTCAGAGGCGACCACGACCATGAATACCCTAGGCGGTGCGGCCCATGCCATCGGTAAGGTGACCGAAGTGATCAAGCGGATTGCCGAGCAAACCAATCTCCTGGCCCTGAATGCCACCATCGAGGCCGCCTCGGCCGGTGACGCGGGCAAGGGGTTTGCCGTCGTGGCCAATGAGATCAAAGAACTGGCCAATCAAAGCGCCCAGGCCGCGGAAGACATTGCCAATAAGATTGAAGGAGTCCAACTGAATACCAAAGAGGCGGTCGAAGTCATTAAGCAAGTATCTGAAATTATAAATAATATTAGTGAATCAGTCGAAATTATTTCCACTTCCGTAGATCAGCAAACCAAGGCGGCCAATGAGATTTCATCCAACGTCTCCCAGGCGGCCACCGGGGTGAACGACATTGCCGGCTCCATTGCCGAAGTGGCCAAAGGTGCCAACGATATGTCCCGGAATGTGGGGGAAGCGGCTAAAGGGGCCAATGAAGTGTCGGCGAATATCCAGGGGGTCAGCCAGGCCTCGGTGGACAGCAACTCCAGCGCCCGTCAGGTTAACCTGTCCGCCTCGGAATTGGCCAAAGTAGCCGGTCAACTGTCCGAAGTGGCCAACAAGTTCAGGATCAGCCGGTAACAGGAACACACCGGCCGGGAATGTCTCAGACCAAACCCAGGGCGGCGCTTGGCTGCCCCTGGGCTAACATATGGAACTTCTTCGGACTATGGCCAGATTGTGGTATTCAGTATAGGCCCGGCCGGCCGCAATCCGGAGGGGATAACAATTGGAGATATGGGCAATTTCATGGCTGAAAGACTTAAGATATTAATCATTGACGATTCAATAATTTTTCGTAATGCCATCGCCAGTGCGCTATCCGGCGAAAACGATATCGAAGTGACCGGGACGGCCCATAACGGGGCCAGGGGCATCGAATTAATTAAGCTGAAACCTCCCGATTTGGTGACCTGTGACGTAGAAATGCCGGTCATGGATGGTTTGGCGACCCTTAAAGCCATCCAGGAGTATAATGCCGCCCATCCGGACCTGCCCGACATTGGTGTGATCATGGTCAGTTCGGTCACCACCAAAGGGGCCGAGGTTACGATTAATGCCTTGGAGTACGGGGCCTTCGATTTTGTGACCAAGCCCGATGGAAAGAACTCCCAGGAAAACACGGCCTATTTACGGCGGCAGTTGCTGGTTAAAATTCGACTATTCGCCTTGAGACGGTCTGCCGCGGCTCAAAGGAAAAAGGCCCAGGCTTCCGGTCTCGCCGCCCAACTACCCCCTCCGCCGCCTCGGGCGACTCCTGCTTCTGTGCCTGCCGGCCAGATCAAAGCCGTTATTATAGGTGTCTCCACGGGTGGCCCCAGGGCCTTGTCGGCAATTATGCCGGAGTTATCCAACACGGTTGATTTGCCTATTTTTATCGTGCAACATATGCCCCCGACCTTTACCCAGTCGCTGGCTGAAAGCCTCAATAACAAATGCAGGCATCAGGTAATCGAAGGCCGCCATAATGACATAGTTGATAACGGCTGGGCCTATATTGCTCCGGGTGGCCGCCACATGTTGGTCAGAAAGAACACCTTGGGTCAGGTTATGACGACCATTAACGATCAGCCGCCGGAAAACGGGTGCCGGCCTTCCGTGGACGTCCTGTTCAGGTCTGCCGCGGCTGCTTACGGAGGTGACGTCGTGGCCATTATTCTTACCGGGATGGGCAATGACGGGACTAAGAGTCTGGGCCCGCTGAAACGGGCCGGCGCCTATGTCATCGCCCAAGATGAAGCCACCAGTGTGGTTTGGGGTATGCCGGGATCGGCCGTGGCCTCCGGCCAGGTGGATGACGTCCTGCCGTTGGATAAAATCCCGACTGCGGTGGGCAGACTAACCGGGAAGAGATGAGTTATCGGGAATGGAACTGTCACAGGCGGATTTTCAAAATATAAGAGAATACATTTACAAGATTTGTGGCTTGGACATAAAAGAAGACAAGAAGTACCTTATACGTCAGAGGTTAGGAACGCTCGTCTTGGAAGCAGGCTGCAAAAATTTTGCCGAGTTCTATGAAAAACTGGTGAGAGAGAATTCGGCTCCAATGAAGGACAAGGTAATTGGAGCCATCACCACCAATGAGACATCGTTTTTCCGGGACAAACACCCATTTGATACCTTTAAGAATTATATCCTGCCCATACTCGGCGAACTGATCAAGGTCAGAAAAAGCCGTTCCATGGACATCAAAGGGCCGAAGGTGCGCATTTGGTGTGCGGCTGCGTCAACCGGCCAGGAGCCATACAGCCTGGCCATTCTAATCCATGAGTTCGTCCAGATTAATCGTTTCTTTGGAATTTCAACCAGCGACTTCGGGATTCAGGCTACGGATATCTCACCGGAGGTCTTGTCTAAGGCCATTGCCGGAGAATATAACGCCGTAGAAGTCTCACGCGGGTTGACCCCGGATCAGCGGGCCAAGTACTTCGTCAAGGCGGGAAACTCGTTGGTCATTCAGAGCTGGATTCGGAGTATGGTTGATTTTCGCCGGGCCAACCTGGTTGAGCCGTTTATGTTGTTTGGTAACTTTGACGTAATTCTATGTCGAAACGTCTTGATTTATTTTGACGACGAGACAAAAAAAAAGATTCTCGACAAGTTTTTTAATTCCTTGAATGAAAATGGCTTGTTGATGCTTGGGGCGTCGGAGAACATGTTTACGCTGACCAGTAAGTTTCAACCCATCCGCGTCGGTGACACGAACCTGTATCAGAAGAAGTGTTCCCCTCCATCCAACCTTCCACCGGTTCAACCCCAAATTAAGCCTTGATTCCGGCCCGGACGCGCCTGGGAAAGGCCGCCGGTTTCAAGAAGGTTTCGATAGTTATGAATTCTATCTGGCAGCGTAGTACTTCAGGTCGTGGGCAACCATTTCTTGAATCAAAGATTTGAAGTCAATGGTGCTTTCCCAGCCCAGGATTTGTTTAGCCTTGGTCGCATCTCCAACCATTAAGACCGCATCCTGGAATTTGCCGAGGCCGGTGTCTGTTTCCAGGTACTTGTAAGGATCCAACCCACAATAATCAAAAGCAATTTCTAAGCAATCCCGGACTGAATGAGTCGTTCCCGTGGCGATGACGTAATCATCGGGTTTATCTTGCTGAAGCATTAGCCGCATGGCGCGGACATACTCCCGGCTGTGGCCCCAGTCGCGTCTGGCCTCTATATTGCCCAGCCCTATTTTGTCCTTAATTCCCAGCTTGATCTGGGCGGCATGGGCGGTTATTTTTCTGGTCACAAACGCGGCGCCGCGGCGGGGAGATTCGTGATTGTATAAGATTCCGCAACTGGCGTGCAATCCGTGCCTTTCCCGGTAATACTTGGTCATAAAATAGCCGGTGACCTTGGAAATTCCATAGGGTGACCGGGGATTAAAGGGAGTGTGTTCGGTCTGGGGGGTCTCCCTCGCGTTGCCGAACATCTCACTTGAGCCGGCGAAAAAGAGCCTGGTCTTGGGGCAAAGCAGGAGGATCGCGGATAGGATATTCTGAATGCCCAGGATATTGATTTGGGTTACGGCAAACTCTTCCTCCAGGGACGAGCCGACCTGACTGTAGCCACCCAGATGATAACACTCGTCTGGGCGAGTTTTCTCCAACGCGGCAAATATGCTGGGAAAACTTTCCAGAGAGCCGTAATGTAATTGTATCTTATCCAGTACCTGGCTGAGGTTGCCGAACCGGTGTTCCTGGTGCTCATCGGCCATCCGGCGGACAAAGCCATGGACTTGATAACCCTGGGAGAGCAAAAGTTCGGCCAGATACGAACCATCTTGCCCGGATATTCCGGTGATAAAGGCTTTTTTCAATTTCGATCTCCTATATAAAGATGGCGTCGCCCTTCCTTAATTTTTTACTGTATCCCCTTCATCTCACCCCAGTTGGGGCCGGCCTTGAGATCCACCACTAAAGGGACGGCCAGATTGCAGACGTCTTCCATGGAATGTTTGACCAATGCGGTAATCTGAAGGAGTTCCGGTTCCGGAACCTCGAAAACCAGCTCGTCATGGACCTGCATGAGTAATTTTGTTTTGAATTTATGCGTGGATAAGGCGTTGATCACGGCGATCATGGCCTCCTTGATAATATCTGCCGCGCTGCCCTGGATAACGGTGTTAAAGGCCATCCGTTCGGCGTTTTTCTTGATGGTATGGTTGCGGCTGGTGATCCCGGTGATGACCCGTTTGCGGTTTCGAAGGGTGGTGACGGCCCCGGTCTGCTCGGCCGCGGCAATGACCTGTTCGGTAAATGCTTTGACCCCTGGGTATTGAGCGAAATAGTCTTCAATGTATTTGTTGGCCATGGCCGGGGTGATATGCAGTTCCTTGCTCAGCCGGAAGCCGCTCATACCGTAAATGACCCCGAAGTTGACAACCTTGGCTAATCGGCGCATGTCGCCGGTAATATCCGGGGGTTTAACCTTAAACAGTTTTATGGCTGTGGCCGCGTGGATATCTCGCCCTTCCCGGAAAGCCTGAAGCAGGGTGTCATCTTGGGTGAAGTGGGCCAGAACGCGCAATTCGATTTGGGAATAGTCGGCCGACAACATCACCTGCCCCGGCGGCGCAATAAAGGCGCGTCTAATATTGTGGGCGTGTTCGTCACCCACCGGGATGTTCTGCAGATTGGGTTGACTGGAACTCAACCGCCCCGTGGCCGTAACCGTTTGATTATAAGTGGTGTGAATTCTGCCCGTGGCCGGATTGATCTCGGCCAGCAAACCGTCGACAAAAGTGGATTTCAACTTAGCCAGACCGCGGTAGTCCATGACCTTGGCCGGGAGGGGATGAAGAGGAGCCAACAACTCCAATACTTCTTCGTCGGTGGAATAGGCGGTCTTTTTCTTGGTCTTCTTTTGTTGCGGCAGACCCAACTTGTCAAACAGGATATATCCTAATTGTTTTGATGAATTGATGTTAAAGGATTGGTCGGCCAGAATGTGGATGTCTTTTTCCAGGTCATTCAGCTTCTGGTCAATATCCGCAGAGACTTCCCGCAAGTAGTCCGCATCCGGCAAAACCCCCGTAGATTCCATCTCCGCCAGAATCGGGACCAGGGGCATTTCGATCCGGCGGTACAGGTCATATAAGTTCCGGGCCTGAAGTTCCTTGACCTTCTGATCAAAATGGCGGCTGACGGCCTGGGCCGCGGCACACGCCATAGGGGTGGATGTTTTGGGAGAAGTATCCTGAGCTAAGGGCAAAGCCAACTGCCGGCGCGGTTGATCACCATCTGGAGCTAACCGGTCATCTATGGCCGTGATGTCGTGTAACCTTGTTTCCGGGTCGAGTAAGTATGACGCCACCATTAAATCGTCCAGCGGACCGTCCGGAAGCAGCCCCATTCGCCCCAGCCGCGGCCATTGAGCCTTGATGTCATGACTGGCCTTGGGTAGTCCCGGTTGGCCCAGCAGATGCTGGAGCTGGACGACCGAATCCTGGTCGCAGGGCCAGGGAACATACACCATCCTGGAATCGGCCATGAGGGCCAGGCCGACCGGGGTGGCGGCCGCCTTGGGACCGGGAGCACCGGCACAGTAGAAAATCAACCGGTCGGTTTCCCGGATGGACTCCAGATAAGATCTTAGCTCGGCATTGTTTTGGATTACCAGACAGTCGGGCGCCTTTTCGGGTTTCGGCGGTTCTGCCGGTTCGGTGGCCAGATCAGCCGCCAGCTTCTTTAGCCCCAGGCGAGAGAAAATATTCAACAGTCCACGGTTGTCTCTGGGGCCGGGACAAAGCAATCCGGGATCAACTTCAATCTCCGCCTGGGTCCGGATAGTCACCAGGTCCTTGGAAAGATAGGCCGTATCCTTGTGCCTGGATAGTAACTCCCGCTGGCGTTCGGGCTTGACCTGATCAAGGTGCTGGTATATGGCGTCCAGCGTTCCGAAAGACTCGATCAGCTTTTGGGCCGTCTTGGGACCGATCCC
>JADFYA010000171.1:0-2335 GCA_015233285.1 Deltaproteobacteria bacterium
GGAGTTCATAAAATCAGGCAAAAGAGAGGACATCATCACCCTGAAACCAGATGCAGACGCCATTAGAAAATGTAATACCCTGGGCTTATCCTCTGAACCAATAAGGCTGCGATTGATCCGCATTGATTTGCCCAAGAGGCAACATGTAGTTCTGATTACATCGTTACTCGATACTAACCTGTACCCTTATGAAATTTTTGAAGAATTATACCGGATGAGATGGCCTGTAGAAGAGGACTACAAGTTAATGAAATGCCGAATTGAAATAGAGAATTTTTCCGGCAAATCCGTCGAATCCGTGTATCAAGACTTCCATGCCAAAGTCTTTACGATGAACCTTGCCGCAGCCCTGGCCCATCCAGCCCAACAGGCTGTTGACGAAGACAACGATAGAAAATACAAATATCAGGTTAATATGACACACATAATGTCAATTGTAAAAGATACCGTTGTCCTATTGTTTACCCGGTCAAACATTTCCGTCTTATTGCGGAGGTTGCTCGATCTATTTTCTAAGACCATCGAACCGGTTCGACCTGATCGAAAATATCCAAGGAATATTAAGGTGAATCGTAAGAGGTTCCACCTCGCTTATAAACCAACTCGTTAGTTATGGCGGTTGGTTGGGGAGTATCAGACGATGACATCATTGTGAAAACCGATTTCACCATCTGGAGTTATCACATCACCATAGGAGATAGTTAGCCGTGTTGATCCCTAATGGAAATAAAGGTGGATAGCCGTGGGTGAAGCTACGGCATTAACTCGGCAAAACCACGGTCTCAACCAGGTCGAACAGTTCCAAGAGACGCTCTTCGGTAATTAGGCCTATGGTTCAACTATTTCGCAGTTGGATCGATTCCCTAATCCTTCCGTGGCTTGTGTCAACGGCTGTCTATGGAGTTCCCATTCTGAGAAAATTGCCAACGCTCCAAATTTGGTACATCGTCTCATGAATTGCGGAGCGTTACTTCTCGACTCTTTATTCACGATGAGACCTCGGCATTGACTTGCGCCCAGCTTAAGTTAATGACATTGATCCGCAAGTTGCTGGGCTACGATGACGGATTCGCCCTGGGGCACCTATCCATCTCTCTGGTGGAGGGGGTGCCGGCCGCAAGCAAAGCAGCACTGCTGCAGGAACAACTTTCGCCGGAGGAGATGGAGAGGTACCATGAGCTGTCACATCCGAAACGAAGGCTCGAATGGCTGTCCGGGAGGATCTGCGCCAAAGGCGTGGTGCGGATGTACCTTGGTTCAAGAGCTCCCCGTGCTTCGATCATCAAAATCGAGACTGCCGCGGATAACGCCCCTTATGTGGTTATTCAAAACGAAGAGATGAATTTAATCCCTCCCCATATCTCGATCTCCCACAGCGGCGATATGGCTGTCACAGTGGCCGCCCGGAATCCGGGGATCGGCATTGATGTCGAGGAGATAAATGAATCGATCCTAGATATTGCCGATGATTTTTGCACGTCCGAAGAAATTGACCGCTTTTACGGGGCGACCGGATTCGATCAGGCTCTGCTCTTAACCAACATCTGGGCGGTCAAGGAAGCATCCCGGAAGGCAGCCGGGGCCGGTAAATGGACCATGAGACAAATCATGCTTAAGGAGCTTAAGCGAGGTGACGTTTACACGGTTTGCCAACTAGCTCTTCCGGATAAAGATCGGTTGCGGGCGGTTACCTTCTCCGACCATAAGTACGTCTATGCGGTCAGTGTCTTAATCAATTCAGGCCAAGAGCCGGATGGAGGGGGTGCGCCGACTGTCAGGGAAAACAAAGAACTGACGGCTCGAATCTGCGAACTGGCAGCGAGCATTCTTAAGGTGGATGGCCTGAGCCCAGAGACTAATTTATTGGATATCGGCGCCACTTCCGTGCAACTAGTTAGGATAGCCAAGTTGGTTAAAAAGGAATGGGGCCTTCGCTTGAATATGAATGAATTTGTTTTTCAGACACTAGGCCAACTGGCCTCATCTTGCGCGGAAAAAATACATCTAAAGAAGCGACCTAATAAGACCGGATTCATCCGCAAGTTATGGCGCCTTATTTTCGGGCGGCATGCCCGGACGGCGGAATGTGAATAAAGTCATGAAAATCTCCAAGATTGAACCCTTTTACTTCGGTCCGTCCGGCAATCGGTTGTTTGGTTGTTATCATAAACCGCAATCCGACTGCCACAGGGGATGTGGTGTGGTTCTATGTTATCCCATGGGTTATGAGTATATGCAATCCCACCGCTCTTATAGACGCATCGCCGATCGTCTGGCCGGGGAAGGTTATCCGGTCCTGCGATTTGATTTTTACGGATGCGGCGATTCGGACGGA
>JADFYA010000171.1:2361-7652 GCA_015233285.1 Deltaproteobacteria bacterium
AGATATTGAGCCGGCTGTGGATCAAATCAAAAAAAAATCCGAGGTGTCCAGAGTTTGCCTGGTCGGCTTCCGATTGGGCGGGACCTTGTCCATTATGCATGGATCTTCCCACGGGAATATTGATAGGATCATTCTCTTGGATCCAGTGATTAATGGAAAGAATTATCTTGGAGAACTGGCAGACATACATGAAAGTTTGCTCAGCGATTCTCACTTGACGCCGGGACCCCGACCCAAGAACCAACTACCGAGCGAGGTGCAGGGGTTCCCCCTCACGGATGTGATGATAACTGATCTCATGAATATAGACCTCCTGGGAACAGTGCAAAAACCGGCCGACAACATCCTGATTATCAAAAGCGGCGCCGATCTTGCAAAAGGAAACTTTGTCGAACATCTTGAAACAATGGGCGTGCGGTTATCTCATCTATTTTCCGACTCAGGATTATGGAAAGACAGACAGGCCGGTGAGATACTGGTCCCGGTCAAGGTTCTGGAGGTAATGGCTTCCTGGATGTCCGAGGTTTACCCATGAAGGAAGAAGCAGTGCTCTTTGGGCAAACAGGATCATTGGTTGGAATCGTAACTGGTCCATCGGAAACTGAAACCACAAACCGGTTCCCGGCCGTGATACTCTTGAGTCCGGGGCGGGTCCACCATGTCGGCCCATACCGCCTTTATGTTAGGCTGGCTAGAAACCTGGCGGCGATGGGCCTTACTGTTTTTAGATTCGATCTTTCCGGAATTGGGGATAGCGGAATTCGGACAGACCATCTTCCTTTTGACCAAAGCGCCGTAATAGAAACTCAAGAAGCCATGAGTTATCTCCAAGCCACAAGAAAGGTTGATCGGTTCATTCTGATCGGCATTTGCTCAGGAGCAGGCATTTCGTATAGAACAGCCCTTTGTGACTCACGCGTTATGGGTGCCGTTTTAATCAGCGCCTCGATAAACTTATATGGAAACGATGATGTATTATCCAACTACATTGAGAGATGTGGGAAAATACGTTACGGGTGGAGACTGTTGAGATCATCCCGTATCGAAGATTGGGTGAGGCTGGTGGTGGAACGGCTTGATTTTAAAAAAATAATCCAAATATGTATGACCATGGTCATCGGCGTCTGGTATCAAATGGAAAGATTGCTGTGGAATAGGAAACGAGAATCAGCCTATATCAACAAATGTGAAGCTGATTTCCGGGTATTAAACGAGCGTGGGGTCCACTTGTTCCTGATTAATTCCGAAAACGACTTTTTGGGCGCCGAATATCATAATATGTTGATTAACAAACAGACCTATCCAATGGAGGCCGAGGCCGAACTTCAAGTAGAACTAGTTAAGGGATCGGATTATAATCTTTCTTTAAATAAGAATCAGGAACACCTGTTGAAAATCATACTTAACCGGATACAGGGTTTTATCGAACTTTGTCAGAGTCCATTTCACCACCAAAGAAATTCCGGTGTCGGCCGGCGGAACAGTTTCGTTATCTCTAAGCCGGATTCAACGTCCAGGGCCACACATGAAGACAGACAACTTTAACCTCCTATCGCCTCCGGAACGAATCGATGTACTCGGCGTCGGCGTCAGCGTCATCGACCTGGATACTGCGGTGGAACATATTTTAGGCTGGATTGAATCTGGAGCGCGGCATTACGTTTGCGTGACCGGTGTCCATGGCGTTATGGAATGCCGGAGCGACCCGCGCTTAAGGGCGATACATAATGCCAGCGGTCTCACCGTGCCCGACGGGATACCCCTGGTCTGGGCGGGGCATTTATATGGATTTCCTCATATGGGTCGGGTTTACGGACCGGATCTTATGCTGGAAATCTGCCGGGAATCTGAAAAGAAGGGCTACACCCATTTCCTATATGGAGGTAACGAAGGAAAGGCGGAGGCTTTGAAGAAAAGCCTGACCCATAAATTCCCCGGCCTTAAAGTTGTCGGGGTACGTCAAGATACATTTAGACCGCTCAATCAGGAGGAGGAGGCCGAATTAATCAACCAGGTGGCCCAAACAAGACCGGATTTCTTCTGGGTCGGTGTCAGTACTCCGAAACAAATTAAGTTCATGGCGGATTATCTACCCAAGTTGGATACTAAAGTCATGCTGGGAGTCGGTGCGGCTTTCGATTTCCATACCGGACTGATTCGGGACGCCCCGGCCTGGGTGAAAGGCATCGGGATGCAGTGGTTGCACCGTTTATGTCAGGAACCCCGGCGCCTTTGGAAAAGGTACCTGGTTAATAATCCTCTTTTCATCTATGAATTTGGCCGCCAATTGATTAAATATAAGGCTCGACGCCGACGCAAGAGCACATAACCGGTTGCCTGCTGTGCGCTACTCGTTGTCGGTTGGCACTGGTTCAGTTGATGATCCGGGCTATTCGCGGTTCACGGAGTTGTTTTCCGGCGCTGAATATAGCCGACGTTACATCTGATTCGTCAATATTTATCATGCACTTGGGTTGATCGAAGATACAGTTGTCAAAACAAGGACGGCAAGACATAGGCTCAACCATAACCACTTCGCCGGATGGAGGATGGGGACCAAACCACTGGGCCAACTGTGGCCCGAAGATGCCGATAATTCGGCTGCCGCAAGCCGCCCCCAAGTGCATCACCCCGCTGTCGGCGCTCACCAAGATATCGCTTAACGACAACAGCCCTTGTAGCTCTTCCAACGACCCTTGCCAGATGGCGCCGGGGATATGCCTGGGCCATAAAATATCCGGGGCCGCGGTATCCTCCTCCGGCTTGATGACGACCACAAATCCTATGGAATCCGGCAGGTCTTTAAGCGCCGCGGTGAAACGCCGGGACGGCCATCGCCGGATTGGATGCCCTGCGCCGGGGGCCACGGTCAGCACCAACCCCCGCTGATAACCCCTGGCCACCAACCATGAAGCGACAGGCAGCGAAATGTTCCGTGGAACGTCCAGTACCGGCCGGGGGTCCTGGTTAATTCCAGTCAAGATGGCGGCGGCGAAAGACGCATCTTGAGCGACGTGGGCCAGACGGGCCAGGGACGGGTTGATCCCCAGATCTATATCCAGCCACCCGTGGCCACCGCAGGCGCCGTACCCGGCCCGGAGTTCGGCCCTTATCATTCTCATTTGGATTATTTCGCGGGGATCGTAACGGAGGCCGATCAGGAGGTCAAAAGATGATGACCACAGATTCGTTAATTGTCGGGCATACCGCACCCAGACCGGTTGCCAGAGGCGATACTTGTGTTTGGTTTGGGTCCAGGGCGGGACCAACTCATGCACCTGATCACACAACCCGTGGATAGGAAATAGCTCCCTAAGCCATGGCTTGCCGATCAATTCGAGATTCGCAGCCGTCACCCGGCGAAGCGCCCTTAAAAGTGGGGTCGTCAGCACTGCATCACCCAGTCCCCACTGGCAAAGAATGCCGACCCGCCGCATAGCCGACCAATCAAGGTGCAGGTCATGGCCCGGTCTACTTTTCAATGAAAACAAAGATAAAATATCAGCTAACCGTCCGGCCAGGTGATACCGCCTCGCCCGGTCTTTGGAAAGCATCTGTCTTCCGATAGAATCCCTCATGGATGGACCTAGACTAGGCTGACTTCGTTTCGTTAAACTTCTTAGGCTCTGACGCATGGTACAGTCTGAACAATTGAAAAAAACGCAGAAGCGGATGTATGGGAAGAAGCCGCCCACCCGGACAACAAACGTTATTAATCAGCATTAATCAGCCTAATGCAGGATCTCGTTCAAGCACCGCGGTCACCGGCGTGGACGAAGCAGCACACGGCCGTCGCTTTGCCCACGGGACGGGATAAAACAAACGGCCAGGAAATCTTACCTGGCCATTCGTTCATTTTTTCTGTATTGTCACTTTCTCCCACCATTCCCGATAGGCGCTGGGCCAAAAGTTTTCGCCGGCAACACATTTGTTTGGAATGTCTTTTCCTTGAAAGGGTAACCTAATTTATCCTGAGACGAATCTGCCCCCGTCTTCCCACAACCATTGTAATAACGATTAAATCCGGTAGAAACTGGGCAAAATCCAACTTCTCCTGTCTCGGCTGTCTTTTTGGACCGTTTGTGCGGTATTAACTCGGCAGAGCCAGGCGCATCTGCTGCTTTAGCGGAAGACCTTGGCGAAGACTCAGCCGGCCTGTAGCTTGACTCGTCTCTCATGATATTAGGACTGCGTAAAGGATTGTCAGGCATTTTCACGACTTCCGGCTCTGCTATTGTATTCGCTATCGGCGTATCGCTGTAAGATGTCACCCCGATAGCGTTCTTATATTTGTAAACTTCTAAACCGAACGCCGGGATAGAAACAATCAGAAACGCTAAACAGATTAAGAGAGCAAGTCTATTTTTCATGTCTATTCCCTCTATTCTGATATCCGTTTTTTGATATCAGGTTATATTATCATCATCTTCCAAGTATTGGATTTTGGACAAAAGACTCCTGAGACCCGGTGATGAGAGCCCTATAATCAATTTTTACTATTTTATCCTGTATCAGCCCATGTGGAACCTGTTTTAGTCCTCTTGAAGATGATCGGCTGCCAGGTTCGCCTTCCTGGTGAATAGCCCTTCTTCCGGCCCAAGGATTTACCTCGGGATTTGGGCGATGAGGCCGGTGTGCCAAACTGCCGAGTTATTCTTTCAAAGTATCGCTGGACCATGGCCGGTCCCGGCAGTTTGCTGAAATCGGTGGAAACCTGCCCGTATCGTTCCCACGGCCTGGGAGTTGGGCGAGGCCGGAAGAGTGGTGAAAAGAAACGGCACGTTAGATGATCGAAACGACCTTGTCGACCAATTCCGCCGCCCTCTTAGCATTGCTGGACTCCTGGTCTGATGAATTCTGGTCAGCGGGTTCAAACCAGCTGACTTCATAATTCGGCTGTAGCCCTTCGACTGCCTTGACAGTCTGACCTCTGGTCCTTGTGGAACATATGATGACCTTGCATACGTCTTCTTCGAGCTTTATGAGACGTTTTTGGAGGTCAGTACCTGGGTCACCCTGGCTAGTGATGCCTATTTTGGACCCACCAATCTGCAGTTCAACATAAATGTCACCATGGACCAATGGCGAAAATGGCTGTTTGGCTTTTTGCACACCGCTATTTAATACACTTTTTATGTCAAGGATGGACGGTGATAAATTTTTTAGGCTCTTCGCTGTTTCAAATGGGTAGCTCTAAAGGCTCTGGCCCAGGGACGCAAAGTTTACCACTTTAATCCCAATACCTGTTGTGCTATAAAAAAGAGGGATGGTTGAGCCACCCACCTCTGGTT
>JADFYA010000172.1:0-516 GCA_015233285.1 Deltaproteobacteria bacterium
CTCGGCAACTGGGAGAAAACATTCTAATGGATTCGCCTGTTGCAAGGAAACTATTAAATCTATAGAAATGAATGGGAACGCCCTCATGCGCGGCAGGACAAAGTCGTGTAATCCAGCTGGTGAGTAGCCTAACCAGCGCAGGGTTAAGGGTAGATATTGGGTATTGCAAGTAACGGCCGATAAAGACATGGAACCGGGGAAGGTCGTCATCCTCGGTGAATACGACGGCACCGGCAGCGTGATCCAGGAGACGGTCTGGCTGGGCGATTTACCGGTGGCGGTGCTAAAGACAGGAGTGGTATATTACGTCAATCCTGATCACTTGGGCTCTCCCCGCTCAATCATAGACTCCACCGGCGCCACCGTTTGGAAGTGGGACAAAGACCCCTTCGGCAACGGCGCTCCCACCGGTTCCATGACCTACAATCTCCGCTTCCCTGGACAATACTTTGACTCCGAGACCGGTCTGTATTATAATATGGCCCGGGATTATAGCCGGTGGGCTAACATAGACCG
>JADFYA010000172.1:582-7619 GCA_015233285.1 Deltaproteobacteria bacterium
CCGGCCCCTTAAGTCGAATGACATTGGGTTATAGGCGGGTCAAGTACGGCTCCAATTGAATAGGGTTGATCAGGTTCCAATTCAAGTGTCGGTTCGGGTGACTAATCGAATGTACTTGACAAATCTTGACTTTTATGTTATTTTACAGCCAATTGATAAAATGCAGAGGGTATCCTTGTCTGTCCCCCGACCGTTCAACTCAACCAGGCCGGTCGGCGTCTAATCCGGCTAAACCAGTTGAGGGTAATGATGCAACCGATGATCAACAGATCAGTCAGATTGGTGGCGGCATTTTCTCTGCTATTGGTGGTTCAAATTGGAATGGGCGATTTGCGTTCGTCAGCGCAAACAACCATCCCTTCGGTTGCCGCCGAACCACCGCCAACGGAATTCCGGACGGCCGCGTTAGGGAAAGAAGTGCGCCCCCCCTTACCTTTCAATCAGCTTCGTTATGATGATACCGTCTTACCCGTTTTGGCCGAACAGAATCATGGCAATTCAATGCAACCTACGGGGAATGACCGGACTGACCTGCCCGCCGTGGATTCCGGTAAAGGCACTGCCCCGGCCAAACGTGAAACTATTCGGTCCCCAGCCGCTTCCCCTAATGGTCCTTTATATCTCCAACGAATCAAAGTATTTAGTGATGCCGACTATTTCACCCGGCCCCAATCCTACTTCCAGACCACCGAAGATCTGACCAGGTGGGATAAACTTTTCCAGCCCCAAGGGACTCTGCCGGTGACCGCCTGGACGGCCCAACCAGACAACACCAACAATTATAAACGACGAAAGACTCAAAATCCATTATCCCATTACGGAACCAACGCCACCTACACCATCGGCCTCGGATTCAAACCGGGTCTGCTGTCATCCATGTTGGGTATCCAGTCTGAAGCTGAACGAGCGAGATTTCAACCTATCCTCGACTCGGAGTCCAACGCCCGCGCCCGGCCGTTTTGGCTGCTCAACCTGGATCAGGGAGAGTTCCATCCCAAAGACCCTGGAGATACCAACGATTACAATTTTGACGTCACCTACATGGCCTTGTCGGTTAATTTTTGAATCTCAAGACGCGGCCATCTCGCCACTACGACACGAAGCACCAGATGCAAGGATGAAGGTATTAAAACCCCTCCATACTTTATTGCCTCTGTCGTCCGGGACGGGGGACTCTAGAATAATTCATTTGGGGGCTTCGTGTTTTCTCGCGACTCATTGAAGGGGTTAAAAATATTGGTCGTCGATGACCAATCCAGCATAAGACGGACGATCAGGAATATCCTCCGGTATGAGGGCGGGTGCCGCGATATCAAAGAGGCTGAAGACGGCGAGAAGGCCCTGGCCATGCTCCGGCAAGATCCATTCGACTTAATCATTTGTGACTGGAATATGCCTCGGTTAAACGGCCTAGACCTGCTCAGGTTGATTCGAGATGACGACCAATTGAAGAGTCTCCCTTTTCTTATGGTCACGGGTGAGGTGGATGCGGCGACTATGACCGAAGCCGCGGAGACCAGCGTAGATAGCTACGTGATCAAGCCTTTTGGGCCACGGACTCTGATGGAAAAGGTAAATCAAGTCATAAGCCGAAAAAAGCTCCCCACCCAAACAGACATCAGCCTAAATCTGGCCATGACCTATCTGGAGTCCGGAGAATACGACAAGGCCATGGATCAGGCCCAAGCAGCAGCCAAGCTTGATCCCGGAAGCCCCCGGACCTACTATACAGCCGGCTTAATCTTTGCCGCCAAAGGCGAATATCAAAAAGCGGAAAAGGTGTTCCTCAAGGCCCTGGATATAAGCCCCAGGTATGTCCGAGCCCTGGACCGCCTGGTTAAGCTCTATGAACAAATGGGGACTCCGGAAAAGGGACTGGTCCATCTGGAAGCAGCCGCGGAGATCAGCCCACGCAATGTGGACCGGCAGATCAAGCTAGGCGAGATGGTCTTAACCCAGGGGGAGCAGGACAAGGCGAGGCAGATATTTTCTTTCGTCCAACGGATCTCCGATCAAAATACAGCCCAGGTGTCCAAACGGATTGGAGATATCTACCTGAACAACAAAATGTATGTCGACGCGGCCGTAGTATTTGAAAAATCAGCCGCCTTAGCGCCCAAAGACGCCCATGTGTACAACTGTCTGGGCATTTCTTACCGCAAGTCCAAGAGGTATGACGATGCCCTGGCCAGTTACCAAAAGGCCCTGAGTCTCACTCCGGAAGATGAAGTCATTTACTACAATATCGGTCGGATCTACCTGGAGATGGGTAATAAACAAAGTGCGACCGAGAGCTTTCAGAAGGCCCTGAATCTTAACCCAGATTTTCCCGAAGCCAAGGAAGTATTGGAACAACTGAACCGAAAGAAATGACGGCGACCGGATAGGCCGTGATCCATCTAATTCAATCCGCTTTTCTCCATTTATAGATAAATTTGTTACATAGCTCAAGGGGAAGCCGACTCTTCGGATGATCAAGGATTTTCTCTAAGGCCGAGGCCGCAGTGGCGCGGGGAACTATTGCGTGATTAACGAGCTTTTCAAAAAGCCAGATAATGCCATGTGTGGTCACGCCTTCTTCCAAGGCTGCCTTTTTCAGATTAGCGTCGCCAGTTAAAAGCAAAGCATTCATCTTCTTGGCCAAAAACAGCACGAATAAATCATTCGTCGATGGTTTTCGGTATTCACTTCTAAGCCGGGCGACTTCAAGCACTTCCTTTCCTGAAAATTCGGCAGATATCATCCCATTTCTGACAAGCTCGGCGCCGTCGGGCATAATTAACTCTTCAATAACCACATCAGGAGCCACAAAGGTCATCGGAAGTTGAAAGATTTCCAGCACCATGCCTCCGTGGTCCATATCAATTATAATACCGGCATCAATTACACATACCGGAAGGGAATCCACCATGCTTCTGGGCCTCTTTTTTAAGATATTGAGGCAACTGCATACCAAGTAATTCCGAGGCCCGAGATTCAGATATAATGCGCTCGGCCAGAGCCCGCATTAGCAACCGATCCATCCTTTTAGGTTCTTCCGGTGGAAGCTGATCTCCCGGTTAGCGTTTGCGCCAATCTTTTTGCCTGAACAGCTTGAAGAGATTAGCGGCTTGGGATTCGGTAATAATTTCTAAATCTTTAGCCCTATATACCCACCCTTGCATACTCAGGCCATATTTATGCTTCAGGATATGCAACTCCAACAAATCTATCTTGCGCCTTTTCTTGCCCAACTCAAAGAGAGCCGCATCTCTCGGCACCAGAAAAGCGCCGGAGAAACGGTAGGCTGCCTTCTCTATATCGCATTCCCGGCCTACATTCAAGAGAATATGACCCAATTCGTGTCCCAGATTTAGCCGTTGCCGGTCCCCAGGTATATTACTTTTTACTGCGATTACTGGAATATAGCCATTTGCCCATTGGGTAAGAGCATCAAAATGATCATCCCCCTCCAGCACAACTACCCTGACACCGTGATCTTCCAATATGGCCACCAGGTTTTCTATGGGGTCCAGCCCTAACTGCCACTCCCCACGCAAATCCTCTGCGACCCGTTCCACTTCATCCAATGAATTAATATGAGTGTTTAAGCTTTGAGGTATAATAAAAGATTTTATACTCCCGAAAAGTTGTTCTACCTCCATGTATCTTTCGATGCAATCCTGGACCCGGGCCAGAATGGATTTCTCTTTGGTTTTTGATAGAGAAGAGCTTCGGCGATAATAAGGTGCCGAGAGATGAACTTCGGTGGGGCGAAGAAAATATTCAATAGTCACATTCAGGCTTTTAGCCAACTTAATAAGCTTCCCGGAACCAGGTACGTCTAGTTCACGTTCATACTTTGAGATGGCCTGGGCGCTAACGCCTACCTCGTCGGCCAGGTGGCGCAAATTAAGTCCGGCCATTATTCTGGCGGCTTTTATTCGACTACCGATTCCCATGATCATCACCTCCGTTGGTTTACAATATATCATTTGTTAATAAATTTGTAAACCTTAAAAGGACAATTGGTCTGTTGGTGCGGTGACGAATCCAGCTCAAAATCGTCTAATTCAACTTGATCTCGGATAGTTTGGTATAAACGGCGCCGGTGGGCTTGAGGTCGCTCTGAAAGACATACATTTTGTCTACCAGGAAGGATGGAGTGGAGAAATCGGCCAGGGCCCGGACCCGCTTGACCAGGAGGTCCAGATTCAGGTTATCCTTTACACGGCCTAAGGTCACGTGGGGGTTAAACGGCCTGGTTTCCGGCTCAAAATCAAAGGTGGCCAGTCCCTGGTCCAGTTGCTGCCAGGCCCGGCCCAAAGGTTCCAGGTCGCCCCGAAGCCCCACCCAGACCACCCGTGGACGGCGGTCATTGGGGAAAAAACCCGTCCCGGCGACTTGCAGATTAAGCGGCGCGGTGAGACCGAATTGCCCGGAAAAGGAGTGAGCCAGTTTTTCCGGCAGGTCATCGGCCACATTGCCCAGGAATTTAAGGGTCAGGTGCATGGCTCTGACATTGACCCATTTCACCCCCGCCCCGGCCCCCTTCAGTCGACTCTGGGCCTGGAAAATCAATTCCTTAACCTCATGAGGAAGCTCAATGGCGATGAAGGAACGAATCATCCGTCAAATATCTCCTGACCCAGTCAAGGGCGGTATGGGCGGATAGGGTTTTGATCTGGTCGCGCCGGCCAAAGAATTGCCGTCGTTCGGTCAGGTCGCCGCCGGCCGCAGCAAGGGAGAAATAGACTGTTCCCACCGGTTTGTCCATGGTGCCGCCGTCCGGTCCGGCGATCCCGGTTACGGCCAGGCCCACATCGGCTCCGCTGACTCGTCTCATTCCGGTGGCCATGGCTAAAGCCGTCTCATGGCTGACCGCGCCGTGGGTGTCGATGGTCTCGTGGGGCACACCCAGGAGTTCTTCCTTGGCCCGGTTGCTGTAGACGACCAGGCCGCGTTCGAAATAGGCCGAACTTCCAGGAACCCCGGTCAACCGGTGACAGATGAGACCACCGGTACAAGACTCGGCCACGGCCAGTGTCCGGCTGTTTTTTGTGAGCAGATCACCCACCACACTCTCAATAGTTTCATCATCACGGGCAAAGACAAACGCGCCCACCTGAGCCATAATCGCCTGCTCGGCCTGATGGAGGGCACTTTCCGCCCTGGCCGGGCTTTTGTCATGGGCCGTGATGGTCAGGTGAATCTCGGGGAAATTGGGATAATAGCCGATGATCACGTCATTCAGGTCATTACCCAACCGTTGGATCATGTCTCCCACCCAGGCCTCGGTCGGCCCAAATATCTTTAAAGTGCGGCGGGCAATGGTCGGCCTATCGGGATAGAGGTTGAGCAAGAAAGGGATGACATGATGGTCCATCAACATGCGCATCTCTTCCGGCACCCCAGGTAAAAAAAAGATCGGCTTTCCCTGATACCGGAGGGCAAAACCGGCCGTTGTGCCCCCAGGGTTAATGATGGTCGCACCTCGCGGCAGCCAGGCCAGCTTTTCCAGGGCCGGAGTCCAAGGGACGCGCCATTTGGCCGCCACGGCTTTGATATGGTCCAGCAAAGGCTCCTGTAATTCCAGGGGACAACATAGCAGCCGCGACACGACTTCCACCGTGATGTCGTCTTTTGTAGTTCCCAACCCGCCGGATACAATAATAAAATCTGAGCGTCCTAAGGCGACGAACAAAGCCGCCGAGATAGCCGCCGGATCATCGCCTAACGTGGTGATATTGGTAATCGATAGACCCAGGGCGGTCAACCGGCCGGCCGCATACCACCCGTTCAGGTTCAGGACCCGGCCGCTGATCAATTCATCACCGATGGTTAAGATTTCGCCTCGCATGACTCGATAATATCTCTATAAGTTTTTTTTTGGGCCCGCGTCTCAACTGGGCATGAAGGGCGACCACCACAGAAGATGGAGGAAGAAATTGGCATAAATCCCAGCCGCCACGTCATCTAAGACGACACCCCAGCCTCCCGGCATCCGGCGTTCAATCAATCGCACTGGATATGGCTTGACAATATCAAAAAATCGAAAGAGGAGGAAACCGGCCACAATCGTCCAGGGCTTGCTAAAACTAAAAGGCACGAACGCCATGGTCACCAGGAAGCCGGCTATTTCGTCGATGACGATCCACGAGGGGTCTTTTGTTTCGGATATTTTTTCGCCCTGGCCGGCTACCCAGATCCCGATGATGATCACGGCCAAGGTGGCGATCAAGTACTTGATATTAGATAGATTGGCCAGGATCAGGTAAAGGGGGATGGCCGCGGCTGTTCCCGCCGTCCCCGGAGCAAAGGGAGACAGCCCGGAATAGGCGCCGGAGGCCAAAAATACGATGATTCGATGTGGGCCCTTAGCTTTAGGGGGACGGGACGGCTTCTTAATCACCGGCGGCCAGACAACCAAACGAGTGGCATGGCTGTTGTCTTCAGCCGGTGCGTGTACAGACGGCTCAGTCTTATCTTTATTCACTGGACACAAAGGTATCTCCATTCTCCCAGATTTGGACTGGCGCCTCCGGGCGGCCCGGGGGCCGGCGCGTCTATGTCGATTTAAGTTGGTAGTCAATCATATGTTTACAGGCAAAGGTTGCTCGTAGGTCTCTCCGCCCGATTTGTCGTGGTTACCCGCCTGCAGTCATACTACTCCCTTTCCCCAGAGGCCGGGGTCCAAAAGAATATTTAGGGTGATGAGGTGATATCAAGAGTCAAGGGTAACGTTGTTCCCTCGGCAAAGACTAGCGGATTAAGGCAGGAACCGGGTAGCATATTTTTCTATAATACCAATTATCATATAGAATTGTCAAGCGAATAATCTCCGGTTCGGCCCCGGCAGAGGATTACCGGTCACTGACCGGTGTGGTAAAAAAAATGGGCAGGGAAAAACCTCCCCACCCATCTAGTTGTTACAGCATTTCATTTGTCCCGGACCGGCCGCACGGCAGGAAACAGGAGCACGTCGTGCTGTTGGCGGCATCCCAGTCCGGCCGATCATGACCGAACACGGGATCACAATGACAAGGAAAAAAGACGCA
>JADFYA010000173.1 GCA_015233285.1 Deltaproteobacteria bacterium
GGCCAGAGAAATCGCCGGGCCGGTGGTCTTAACCAGAGGCAGGAATTCCCGAGCCGATACGATGCGCCGGGCCAGGGTCTGATCCGCTTCCTGATACCGTCCTCGGAAAGCTTGGGGATCGGCCTCAAAGTCCAGCCGCCGGGTCACGATTTCCATCCGCGGTTCCCGATCGGCAATCCCGGTCACGTCGACGCACAATCCGAACCGGGCTAATAATTGAGGCCGCAAATCCCCTTCTTCAGGGTTCATGGTGCCGACCAAAGTGAACCGGCTGTGATGCGAGAATGATATGCCCTCTCGCTCGACCACGTTCACTCCCATGGCCGCCACATCCAACAGCAGGTCCACCAGGTGATCGTTTAGCAGGTTAACTTCGTCAACATAGAATATCCCGCGGTTGACCTCGGCCAGGAGGCCCGGTTCAAATCTTTTCCGGCCCTTGTGAATGGCGGCCTCTATGTCCAGGGAGCCTAAAAGGCGGTCCTCCGTGGTTCCAATGGGTAAGTTGACCACCGTCATGGCCCGCTCGTAATAGGGTAATGGAGTTCCTTCTTTCTCGAAACGGGCGTGGCAACCAGGGCACATCTGCCCCTCGTCATCCGGATGGCAATTAAAGGGGCATCCCTCCACTACCTTGATTTGCGGTAAAAGGTCGGCCAGACCTCGAACGATAGTTGATTTGGCGGTCCCCCGTTCACCCCGAATCAGGACTCCGCCCAGTCCAGGGTCGATGACGTTCAGGATCAACGCCGTCTTGATCGCTTCCTGCCCGACTACGGCGGAAAAAGGAAACCCTCGCGTAAATTTTTTTGGTTTCAATTAATTCTGTCCACTAAAAAGGTCTACAGGATCAAACCACGGGCTGCCCGGCAAAGAAGATATCGATCACTATCCCGCTGGGTCCATGGCCTGGTAAGCTTGCTATCCGATCAACTGTACAACCAGAAGCAAGATTAACCTGGGTTTCAGTTCCAGCCGGGTCAATCTTTTCCGGCTGAACCAGGTCTATCTAATTTTCGGTTAATCATGCAAGTACATAAGTTCCTGGCTGTTTTCCAGCCGGAGGATATTGTCCACCACCTGTCGCTTGATGCCCTCCATGGACAAGTGGGTGGTCCCGCCGACATGGGGCGTAGCCAGGACATTGTAGCTAAAAATAGGATCATTCGGATCAGGTGGTTCTTCCCAGAATACGTCTAATCCGGCGCCGGCGATCTTCCCTGTGGCCAAAGCCTCCTCCAGGGCGTCCCGGTCGACTAGACCGCCCCGGGATAAGTTGATCAAAAACGCCTGTTGATTCATGAATCCAAATGTTTCACGGTTCATCAAGTGCCTGGTCTCGTCACTGAGAGGAAGGCAGAGCACCACGTAATCGGACCACTGCAGGAGCTTTTTGAGGCTGTCCGGACCACCACCCCATTCCAAACCCAGTTCCGGAGCCAGTCCGGCACAGTTGGAGCGGCTGATTCCGGCCAGGCGGGCATCAAATGATTTTAACCTTTTGACCAAGGCCCGGGCCAGGTCGCCCATTCCAACCATCCCGATTTTGCTGCCACTCAGAGTTCCGCCCAATGGTGAACCTACGCGTCGTTCGGCCAGGTTGCGGGTCATCTCGCGAAAATTCCGGGCCAATCCAACCATCTGGTAGATGCCCAATTCAGCCACTGAGTCGGCGTTACCAGAAGCGCCGCTGGGGACGTTGGCCACTTTGATGTTCAATTCTCGGGCCGCGTCCCGATCAACCCCTTCAAGTCCCACACCACATTGCTGGATCAGTTTCAGCCGGTCGCTGGTCTGGAGAATTTCTCTGGATACCCGGGACATTGTCGGGATCAAGATGTCGAATCCTTTGAGGCTGTCAATTTCAAATTTCCCGGTGGACTCAACCTGGTGCTGAGGCATCGCACCGCGGAGGATGTGTAAAAACCCGCCCCAGGTATTTTCCGGGGCCGCAAAGAGTATGTTCATGTCCGGTTTCCTTTAACGAAACAAATGAATAGAACAAAAATGGTGGGGTGGACCAACAAGAAGGATTATACTCACATCGGCATGACATTTCAATGGGAAAAAAGGCACAAGAGAGTCTTTCGTGGAACAGCCTGGAGAAAAAACAGCGGTAGGTAACGAGAGGTAACGAGGGCGGCCCCTAATCTTTTAGAAAAATACTTATGAAGGCGGAAGAGACCCCCTGGGTTATGATTTTTTCAATGTTGGAATTCAGCCTCGGCTGGTTAAGGCCACATCCAGACTAAAAGCCCAGTTTATTCAGCAAGTCGTTCACAGAATCCTGATCGAGCTGGCCTTTGAAGTCTTCTTCGCCGACATCGGCGGATAGGGTTTTCATCACTTTGTCCACTTCATCCTGGGTAATACGCTGGAATTTGTCATCCGGGATCTGAGCTTCTTGCCTCTTTAGTTTCAGTTTGGTGCCGAAGTTGACTAAAATAGCCAGGAGTTGAAATTGGAACTTTGACAGGATGCGGATAATCTTTTTTATCTGCTGGCCGGACAGATCTTGGAAAGACAGTGCCTCCAGGATATGGGCAATGGAGTTAATCACCCGGTTGATAGAGTTGTTTGAGTGATCAATCACCTCTTGAAAGATGTGGACGCCTTCGCGACTGGAAATAGTCATTTCTCCTAACGATGACAGCAGCTCAAAATCCACTTCCAGATTAAAGAGTTCGCCTCTTTCCCGCAGAGTGGAGATATTTTGGTAAATGAGATCTAAGACTTCGGTGAAGTGACCATTGCCACCGATGATGCTCTCCACGGAAGCGGGGCCGGCCGATTCATCTTCTTGACCGGGGTCTGGTTCAGCGTCCGGAGGCATATCCAACGGGATAAATTGATCAAGAAATATTTTTTCGGAATTGGAGGTCATCTTCTTGATCAGGGTCTTAAACTCTTCGTTGGGAGTAGCCTTGTACAGAGATTCAAAAATAGCCTTGATGGGGACATTCAAGAATCCGTCTTCTACGGCCAGGCCCGCAGTCTTGGCAGAGAGATACTCATTAATGGCCTCATGATCAAACTCATTATGTTGTTTTTCCCGCATGGTTTTGATGTGCTTTTTGACCACTTCGTTGGTGCACAATTCGTAGATTGTCTGGAATGTCGTGTCTAAAGGAAAAATTCGGGCAGGTGGTCCGGCTGGTTTAGCGACCACCGGTGCAGCCGGCGCCGGGGGAGCCGATTGGGAGACTTCTTTTAGTTTTTCGTAAACCGTTTCTTCGTTTTGCAGAACGGTCCCGACGACCGATTGGATTTCCGGATAATCTTCGGCCAATTTTCCGATATCATCCATAATTTTGTTGCGGGATGCTTCACTGATGGGTTCAAATTCATTTATTTTTTTCAGATTATTTTGGATCTCTTTGCAGACTTCTTCAATTTCCTCCACCTTGTCGATAATGTTCATGGTGGCCGATTCAGTCAGATTGACCACCTGCTCCAATTGCCCCTTGGCACTCTCCAGTTCTTTCCCGGCGGAGGCCATGTCCAGTCCGGCAAGATCAGATACACTGACACCTTTTAAGGAGATACTCAGTTGCTTGGCCAGGGTGCCGATCTCGGAATACATCTCGGCCGTAACTTCTTCATAAAACTTTTCATCTTGATTTGCCCCCAAGTCCGAGCTCACAGGTGCTGCAGGGTATGGAGGCGCGGCAGGTGGTTGAGACGCTTCTCGGTATACCGGGACTTCTTTTTCCACTATCTTTTCGATCACTCTAGTGGCATTAAGGTCAGCCTTGACCACGATGTCATAAATGACATCCTCTGTCCTGATGGTAAAGGCGCCACTTTGAACTTCTAAAGTGATCCGGGGAATTTTTTTATCGCTCATTTTTTGACCTGACAAAAAAATCCAGTTCAAGGGGTGGAAACTACTTAAAGCCCGGCCGGAAGGCTTTGGACATCCCGGTCCGCAGGCAGACCTCATCTTTTATACCGCCATGGTCGCGGCTGCACTCATGCTTTTAAGTCATATCCAACTCTTCGGCGGTTTATGAGAATAACTTTACTAAAAAATATGGTGGCCGAAAAAAAATCTGCCAAACCCTATTGAACGACTGTCCCAGGGCGGCCTTAATTTCGCCAAAAATCATAGTGTGCAGCCGTCACAATTACTTATTTAATATTAATAATATACTATTTTCATGGGAGTGTCAAGGCTTGCCTATGGCCATCCGCTCTTTTTTAACAAACCCTGAAACCTGCGTTAATCTGTGCCCTAAGCAAGAGGTTAGTTCGACTTGCCCGCTTTGAATCCTCCTCGGCAGCCAATCAATCTCCCAGGCCCATTCTCCAAAATTATAATCCAGGGGGGCCGATAGCGCCCGATAGAAAAGCCGACCGATTGATTAAGATTGCTGAATCCTGACTTATGTGGTATACAATACTATGAACGGGCATTATTGTCTCTTTTATAGAAGACTCAAGACGGGCACGTGTAATCTTTCTCGTTCCGCTCGAAATGACGACATCCGACACTCCAAAAACATTGATGTCGTCATCTACGTTATCTTATTTTAATCAATAACCAATTAACCTAAGGCCACGGGCTTGGATATTCACCGCTTAGAATTATTCTGCAAGGTCTATGAACTGGGCAGCTTCTCCAAAGCCGCCGAGGAAATTCGACTGTCTCAACCTACCGTGAGCGGACACATTATGTCCTTAGAAGGGTCGCTGAACCAAAAGCTCTTCGACCGGTTGCAGCGGGAAGTGGTTCCCACCCGAGCCGGGGAACTCCTATATGGCTACGCCAAGAAGATCCTGTCCATCCGGACCCAGGCCCTGGAAGCCATGGAAGCCTATGGCGGCCGCATCTCCGGTCGGATACGCCTCGGAGGCAGCACCATCCCCGGCCAATATATCCTTCCGGAGTTGCTTGGCCGGTTCAAAAAAAAGTATCCGGACACAACCATTAGTTTAATTATCTCCGGGACCAAAAGGGTGGGTGACATGGTCCTGCAAAATGACGTGGATTTGGGCCTGGTCGGAGCCAAAATCAATGATCAACGGTTGGAGCATCATCCTTTCACTCATGATGATTTGATCCTGGTGGCGCCGGCGGACCACCCCTGGGGAAAAAGGAAACGAGCCACCCCGGAGGAGTTAAGAACAGCCCCGTTCATTATCCGAGAGCCGGGTTCCGGTACTCGAAGAAGTATGCTCGAAGCCATGGAAGAAGTCGGAGTCACCCTGGATCAAATCAATGTAGTCGCCGAAATGGGCTCGACCGAAGCTATTCGGGAAGCGGTGAAGTCGGGAGTGGGCGTGTCGATTTTATCCAAACGAGCGGTGACCAACGAGCTAGCCTTAAAACAGATAGTCTCGATACCGATCCAGAACTTGAATCTAACCCGCAACTTCTACCTCATCTACCGCCGTGGCCGGACCCACTCCCCCCTGGCCAAGGCCATGATCGAGTTTGCCTTACAAGACATCAAAGAACGTCATCCTGATCCGCATGAGGACGAAGATTGATCTCTCAGTCAGCCTGGTCATCCCCGGCCGGATGACCCTGAGCCGCGGTAACCGGGCCCTGATTTGTTCTCCGGTGCCGCACTAGCCCCGCAGATCCTACACTCCCCCCCAAACAGCTACGAGATAGCCGGGATAATCTCCCGGCTCATAGGATTTCTTCCCAGTAAAATGATGGCCGTCGCCTATGGAAATATTTAAGAAGATCTGGGATAATAAAAGCCGCAAGGGCGAGAGAGCGCCTAACAGCCTACAAAAGCAGGGGCACGGTCATATTGATCACTGATCCTTCGCTGCCGGCTTGATCCACTGGTACCGAGAAAAAATGCAGCTATTCCAGCATAGAGGCCGGGCAGCTTCCGGATATCGGCGCCCTGGAGGCTCTTATAGATCCTGGGCTAAGGATTAACTCATTCCGGAGGGCAACACGATGAAGCCAATGAACTCAATGACTATTTGGAATGAAGCCGGGGTGCCTCGACCCGAACGTTGCGATCTATGCGGAAATAAGAATTTCGGTTGCGGGGGTGAGATTTACCAGACCGAAAACCTGCTTAATCTCTGCCGCCACTGCCTGGAGAACTTGACGGTTCGTCCGGGAACGCTGGAGAAAAGCATTGAAAGATTTCTGATGGGGAACGTCATGTAATCACCTTATCAGCGTAACTTATCATGAAAGTCCACCAATCCATCTTCTGCCCATCTTCTGCCGACGATAATAGAAAATGGCACAGAAAGGGTCGTTGTGCCCTCTCTATGCCATTATGGTCAGTCTAACTGCGTAACCGTGGTTGTCTTAAGTGCCTTTACCCATGTTGGGATGCCGGCACTTGATTGAGACCAAATCAGATTGGCCCACAGAGCTTTTTCTCTCCTGCAGGCTACTACATTTATTCCTCTTTTTTGTTGCTGCCGGCCTCTGGTTCCGCGGACGCTGGATTGGTCAAGGCCACCTTTTGTTGGAGAGCTTCCCAGTCGGCGTCGACACGCGCCTGGATATGGGCGATATCGTCTGGTCGAAGATGCCGGAACCGTCTTTGCGGTTTGAAGTAGTCGGCCACCGGAATGGGTTTCTTGACGTTTCGGCTTAAAACATAACGTCCATCGATCACCTCAAACAGGGGGAAGACCCGCGATTCCACGGCCATCCGGGAGATCTCTACGGCTTTGTCAATTTCATGCCTCCAGCCGGTGGGACAAGAGGAATAGATGTGCAAATAAGCCGGCCCGTTGATCAGCTTGGCTTTTTGAACTTTATTCATCAGGTCCACATGATAGGCCGGGTTGGCCGTGGCCACGTACGGAATCCGGTGGGCGATGGCAATGGCCGGCATGTCCTTTTTCCAGGTGTTCTGGCCGATGCTATGCTTTCCGGAAGGCGAAGTCGTGGTGCTGGCCCCATAGGGAGTGGCGCTGGACCTCTGGATCCCGGTGTTCATGTAAGCTTCGTTGTCTAAACAGACGTAAACAAAATTATGACCCCGCTCCAAAGCACCGGACAGGGCCTGGAGCCCGATGTCCGCCGTGCCTCCGTCACCCGCGGTAGCCACGATGAAGATTTTCTTTTCCGGGAGCTTGCCCTTCCGCATTTGGGCCTTTAGGCCGGCTTCTACGCCGGAGGCGACTGCCGCGACGTTTTCAAAGGCAACGTGTAACCAGGGGATGTTCCAGGCGCTCTGAGGAAACGACGAGGTTATGATTTCCATGCAGCCAGTGGCGCTGACGGCAATGGTATCGGGTCCCAGGGCCTTCATCACCTGCCGCAGGGCCAAGACCTCGCCACAACCCTGACAGGCGCGGTGCCCTTGGGCCAGGCCTTCAAAGGTGGGCAAACTTTTCTGGGTAATCTTTTGGAAATCTTTCAGGTCTTGTTCAATCATATCTCTCTCACTCCGATCAGGTCATAAGTGGCCGGGGCGCGGTCACCTCGGCGGAATTGCTTGCCCGAGCGGCAATTGATGAAGGAAAATACGCCCAGGCCTTCCCCAGTTTTGGTCCCGAGCGAAGAGGGGCGCCGGTTATGTCTTATACCCGCA
>JADFYA010000174.1 GCA_015233285.1 Deltaproteobacteria bacterium
CTCAGCCATTCCAGGGACATTTATCTTCTTTACCACAACGGAATAGCCCGACATGGAGGTGGCAATATTCTTGACCTTGAACTTAAGATTATGAAACAAAGATTTGATGGTCCGGACAAGGATCTCTGGATTTTGGATCTGCTGATTGGCGCATCTGTGGTGGGGAAGGACCTTTCCGCCCGGGTGGCCGGTAAGCTTTCCACCGGTCTGGCCATGGATTGCACCGTTCTCCGGATCGAAGACGGCCGGTTGGTGGCGACGCGGCCTATTTATGCCGGCAAGGCTTTTGCCGATGTGGTTATCAGCTCTTTTCCGCAGATGGCGACCACCCGGCCCAATGTTATGACCGTCACTCCTCCGGATACCTCTAAGAGCGCCGAAGTGGTCAAGGTGGAGGCCAATCTATCCGCTGATGATCTGCGGACTAAGGTACTGGAAGTACGTAAGGACGCAGCGGGCAAAATCGACCTGACCGAGGCGGATGTGATCGTCTCCGGTGGCCGGGGGATGAAGGGTCCGGAAAACTATAAGATTCTCGAAGACCTGGCCGCAGTTTTGAAGGGCACGGTAGGTGCGTCCCGGTCCGCTGTTGATGCAGGTTGGCGGTCCCATAGCGATCAAGTCGGTCAGACCGGGAAGGTGGTCACGCCGAACCTGTATATCGCTTGTGGAATCTCCGGAGCCATTCAGCATCTGGCCGGAATGAGCGGGTCTAAGGTCATCGTGGCTATTAATAAAGACGCCGATGCCCCGATTTTCCAGAAAGCCGACTATGGCGTAGTGGCTGACCTGTTCGACGTGGTCCCGGCTATGACCGAGGAAGCCAAAAAGATCATGTAGTGAACCAGTCAACCGGCAGTAAGATAGATTGCAGGATTTTATTTTCAACCTACCGCGGCTTTAGTGCGCAACCCAAAAACCGGCGAGTCCTACTTTGTCATTCCGAACGAATGTGAGGAATCTTAAGATTTCTCGCTTCGCTCGAAATGACAAGAGGGACCCGCGACAAGAAGGAGTGGCGAAGTTCATGCCGGATGTGATGGTCCAGGGGAAAATCGGGCACTATGAGACCGGTCGGTCAGGGCTCAGGCCAGGTCTAAAGTCCATTATTTTTGTTCACGGGGCGGGAGGCGGCCTGACCGGATGGCAAGCCTACCTCAATCCGCTGGATGATCGGCTAAACGCCCTGGCCATTGACTTACCGGGGCACGGCCAATCCCCCGGACCGGGACGGCAGACAATCGAGGATTATGTTCAGTGGTTGGAAGAGCTGATCCAGGCGCTGGATCTGCCGGAGGTCTACCTGGCCGGGCATTCCATGGGCGGGGCCGTGGCCATGAGGTATGCCCAGACATTTCCTCAGAAGGTGACGGGCCTGGTCCTCGTAGGGACCGGGGCTCGACTGCGGGTGACGTCTCAGATTCTTGGGGGCATCAGGGCTGAATTTGAGAAAACAGTCGATTTCATCCTGAAAGCCTGCTTTGCCGCGGAGCCCGCCCCGGCCATCCGGCGCGAAACCAAAAGGCTCATGCTCCAGGCCGGCCCGGAGGTGATGTGGGGGGATTTCCACGCCTGCGATCAGTTTGACATGACCTCTGATCTGAGTTCAATTCAGGTCCCTTGCTTGATTTTGTGCGGCCAGAATGACGTTCTCACCCCTCCCAAATACTCCGAATACCTCCACCAAAATATCACCGGCTCCCGCCTGGCCATAATTCCCCAGTCCGGCCACCTGCTTATGGTGGAAAGTTACTCCGTCGTGCTCACCCACCTTAAATCATTCCTCTAACTCGTTGCACGTTACATGTCAATGTCATTGACTTAAGCGGGCGAACAATCGTGCTAACTTTTTTAAAATAGACCATTCCGAATAAGCCCCAACGGGGCGCTCTAGGTTAGCCCAGGGCAGCGCCCTGGGAAATACGGCATGTTACGTGTCAGCAGGATGGTCAGGTGATCAACCAACCCATGGAGCCGTTTCCTTTGAATGAGATACCCGGCTACGGCTGAGGTGCTGAATTGCCAAGGATTTTATGAGGGCGTTATAGGTTATTTTGTATAGTTGTTACCCATCCCCAGAGCGCTGCCCTGGGCTAACCTAGAGCGCCCTTTCAGGGCTTAATCGGAATTGGCCATTTATTAAAATCAGATCCGATTGACCTGCCCTTAAATCAATGACATTGACCAGCAACCAGTTAGGCCGTCCAGGGCCGCGTCGGGAATGACCGGCGAAGACTGCTCAAGACGTTGAGTGTATGGGTGACGATCTCCTGTTGTTGGTCATCCATGTTCCGGGGCACTTCTTTGACTATGAATCGCCTAAAAGTTACGGCCACGTCACCTGCAATTAAGGGGTGCCCGGAGGCCAGACATAGGGCGGTATGCCTCTCGAGCCGTTCTCGCAAGGCCGTGGTGTCTTTCAGCACCAGGTCATGTTTGCCGGCCCGGCCCCGATTGCATTCAGGGCAAGCAGGACAGAGGTTCCAGAACAGGTTGACCGGAAAACGGCGGAAAGGCGCCAGGTGATCGAGTTCCCAAACACCGGGTAATGGGCGGCCGCAGTAATGGCATTCAGACAATCCAATGTCGCGGTAGGCTTGCCGGTAACGACGGATTAAGGTGCTGTTCCGGGGTCTAGGCTGGATCCCGGTGGCCTGAAAAAAGGTCTCTACCTGCAAGCCGGCGGAGTAGCGGGAACAGACCTCTGCCCAGCGTTTTAGGACGGCGTCACGCAACCAGAAGCGCATGGCCGCTAAATCCTGGTAAACGCGGTCCGATAATTGGAGGTACTTCGTTTCAGCCGCCTCCAGGTCGGGGTAAGACATGAGCCCCCGGGGCTTCGGGGGCCGTGAATTTGGCTCCAGCCGTGGCTGATCGGGCCTGAAATCGCAGGTGACAACATCGAATAAATGAATTTTCCGCTGCTTGACATTTGGAAACCGGATCAGGGGATACCTGATGATGGCCTGCCGGATTTGGCGCAACAGCCTGGCCGCGGCCGGGTGAAGGGGGCGGGCGGTATCGAGATAATCCATGATGGTCAAGGGGGATCTATCCCGGTCTAACGCGGGACCGATGAATCGGTGGGTCTGATTTGCATCTTTGAATTCTTCAAAATATCTGGTCAGGGAGAATGTGGCGGCATGGCCGGAAGTAGGGGCTTGGTTTATTCTGGACGCCAGCAAGGGCCAATAGTATTCCAGGTATCTCCGGGCAAATGTCAGCAAAGGCCAAAGATGGACGCCGTTTCCGGAACGTCGGCAAGGACTCTCGATGATCAGATCAACCAGAGCTCGAAACAAGGCGAACTTGTATGTAGATGAGACGTGCCCAAAGGTGAGGATGGATTCAATGGCCCTGGAGGTTTCCATATCATCAACTCCTATGGAAAGGCAAAGGAAAGGGTGCCGATCCAATGCTGCGTGGCGGCTTGTTGTGGTTTTGTAGTAATTGTATTTTGGGGCTTGCCAAGATATTTTGCAAGCATTTTTTGCTTTGCCTGAGCTCCCGGGCTTCCTCTACAAACACGGGGTGAAAGGAACTCGACATTTGAGAAGCGCTGAATAGAGAGAACATGCCGATGTTACAACATATAAGCATAGCATGATGATAAATTACTTTAACATGCCGTGTTTGCTAATATTTCTAAAATTATGATCGAATATGGGATATAGATGTCAAGTAATTTGAGTCAATGTAAGTAAAACAAATAAAATCCTGATGAGATAAAAACACATGTGGCCGGCGTTAATCTATCTACAATATATTGAGCTATTCTCGTAGTTGGTACGATATACAGAATAACTAAAATTAATTTTAAATAATTTTATGTACTATGCTTGACAGGACACGGAGATTTCAGTATCCATTATTGCAACAATATTAATTCAAAAGCTCCCAAGAAACCCAAATCGCCCACTGGTCCAGGGAGAAAAGATTATAGAAAACTTTAGGGGGCACGGAACATGAGCAACATGAGCAAATTGAAAAAGGTCAGGGAAGAACTTCTGATGAGCAAGGCGGAATTAGCCCGGAAGGCAGGAATTTCCCCACTGACCGTTGACCGCATAGAAAAAGGCATGGATTGCCGCATGGAAACAAAACGAAAGATTCTTCAAGCCCTGGGCATTAATCTGGCTGAAAAAGAGAAGATTTTTGAGATCGATTAGCTGTGATTTAAACCTTGGGCCACGGGATTCAGCTCATGAAACTTTCTAAAAAAAAGCCTATAATCGGTCTCGATATTGGGACTCATACGATAAAGATGGCCGAGGTGGTGTCAACTAAAAGCGGCTATCGGTTAACCGGCATAGGCATGGCCAGGATTCCTCCCGATGCACTGGTCGAGGGGCAGATCCAAAATCCAGAGATCCTTGTCCGGACCATCAAATCTTTGTTTCATAATCTTAAGTTCAAGGTCAAGAATATTGCCACCTCCATTTCGGGCTATTCCGTTGTGGTCAAGAAGATCAATGTCCCTCGAATGGCTGAGGATGCTCTGGCCGAGAATATCAGGTTTGAAGCGGAACAGTACATCCCCTTCGACATCAATGAAGTCAATATAGATTTTCAGATTTTAGAACAGCCCAAAGAAGAAGGTATGGTTGACGTCTCCTTTGACCGCATGGAGGTTATTTTGGTTGCGGCAAAGAACGATATAATAAATGAATATGTTGAGCTCATTGATAAGGCAAAACTAACTCCCAGCGTTGTCGATGTCGACGCCTTTGCCCTGGAAAATGTTTATGATACCAATTACGATTATGATGAGGAAGCCGCAGTGGCTTTGGTCGATATCGGGGCCAGCCAAATAAACATAAATATTGTCCAGGGCGGGCTGTCCATTTTCACTCGCGACGCGCCCACCGGTGGGAATCAAATCACTTTGGAAATAGCTCGGGAGTTCGGGGTGGATTACGAAGAAGCCGAGCAGATGAAACTGGGTTACAACCTGGATAAAAACAAGCTTATCGCCCTGGAAGACATCTTTATCGCCGCGGCGACTGCCTGGAGCCGAGAGATTAAGCAGGCCGTGGACTTTGTGTCCGGTTCCCTGAGAGGTGGTAAGATCAACCGGTTGGTTTTGAGCGGCGGCAGTTCCATGATACCCGGATTTGCCCAATACATGGCCCGAGAATCCGGTATCCCGGTGGAGCATATCGATCCGTTTGCCAAGCTGAGTTTTGATTCTCGAAAAATCGACGCGGAGTATCTCAAGGCCATCGCGCCGCAAGCCGCCATTGTGATCGGGCTGGCTTTAAGACGGGTGGGGGACAAATGATTCGGATAAACTTACTGCCATTCCGGGAAAAGAGAAAACGAGAAAACGTCCTCCGGCAGGTGGTCATCTTTTTTGTGAGCGTGACCGTCGTCGGATTGGTCTTGTTTCTGGTCGGCTATAATCAAACCAACGACATTGAGCGCCTCCAGGGTCAACAAAAGCAGTTGAACATCCAACTGGTCGAGTATCAAAGAATTCTTGATAAGATAACAAAAGCGGAGAAAGACAAAGAAGAGATTCAGCGTATGGCCAGGGTCATTCTGGATTTAAACAAGAATCGGACCGGGGCCGTAAGAATGCTCGATGAAATGAGCATCCGAATTATCAGCAACCGGATATGGCTGACCAAAATAAGCCAGAGCGGCGGTTCAATGACCCTGGACGGGATGTCCATGGACAATAAAACATTGTCCGATTTCATGGTCGCCTTGGAGGAGTCAAAGTATTTCGCCAACGTCAACCTGGCTTATTCTCAGCAAAGGAAAGTGGACAAATTAGAACTTAAGCAATTTGTTATAAGTTGCACCGTATATTTTGAATCGGAAGGGAAACTGAAAAAAGGGCCGGACAACGCCCCGGATAAGTCAGGAAAAAAGACAAAGAATGGATAACTGCCCATGGCCGGAAAGATAGCAGAGACGATCAACAAGACAATTGAGCCGATAAACAAAATCCCCTTGGTTGTCAAGATAATCATTTTCACGGTGGTGATCGCCGGGATGATCGCCGGCTTCTATTTCCTGTCTTATGTCGATAAAGAAGCCAAAATCCAGGAAATATCAAAAGACATAAAAGGATTGCAGGCAAAGCTGATTGAAGCCCAAACCAGATCGCGGGAACTGGCCAGATTTGAAAAAGAGTTGAGAGAGGCCGAGATCGATTTTGCCCGCATGCGCCAGTTACTCCCCAAAACCGAGGAGATTCCGGCTTTTCTAGAGAAACTTGAGCAACTGGCCAACGATACCGGTTTAGAAGTGCTCTTGTTCCGGCCGTCACCTAAAGAATTACAGCAAGATTTTTATGCGGTTAAGGACATAGATATTATGGTGCTCGGAAAGTACGATCGGGTGGCCATGTTTTTCTATAGGCTTAGCCAACAAGATCGTATTGTTAATGTGAATCGGGTGGAAATGAGTGGATATGAAGAAGCCACCGGAA
Organism: Deltaproteobacteria bacterium; assembly: GCA_015233285.1. The sequence continues at coordinate 6,440 of JADFYA010000174.1, forward strand.
AACTGCGGACCTCCTGTGTCGCCACCATTTACCGGTATACGGGCAAACCCAAACCGGTTGAGGCGAGACCCGGGAAAAAAGCAAAGTAATAAAATTATGACGAGACTGGCGATTATATTGTTGGCCTGGCTGTTACTCTTGCCGGGCGTCTGGGGATGTGATTGGTTGGGAGGGGGCCAAGAATCGAAGCCGCCTGCTGCGCCGCCGCCCAGGCCAAAACCTGCCCAACCGGCAAAAAAAGCGCCGGCCAAGGCGCCGGAACCGGTGGCCAACCCGACTCCTGCGCCCCAGGAATATGTCTACTACCCCGCGGGAAAGCCGGATCCGTTCCGTCCTTTCATTGTGCCGCCCTCGGCCACTCTGAAGGATAAAAAGAAGTTCATGGCCCTAACTCCGTTGCAGAAGCTGGATATCAGCCAGTTGAAATTGGTGGCCATTATTCAGCGCCCGGGAGGCAGCACGGCCATGGTCCAGGATGCCGGGGGAAAATCATACATCATTGTCAAGGGGACATTGCTTGGCCGGAATGACGGTCAGGTCTCGGCCATCTCGGGAGACACCGTTTTTGTCAAGGAAATTGATACAAATTTCTTGGGCGAAAAGAATCCGGTGATCCGAAAGTTGGAGTTCCCCAAAAGTGAAACCAAGGAATGACCAGGCCAGTTGCCGGTTACTTGTTGCTTGTTACTCGTTGCTCGTTACATGCTGCGGCAAGCAACTTCGAGTTGCGGATTAAAATGTCTTCAGCGGATTACATATCTAAGGCCCAACATTGATAAGAGATAAGAACACAAATTAAAATAACTATTACATCGCCCTGGATTGCCGGCAACGAGCAACCAGTAACAACCAACGAGCAACTAGCAACGCGTAACCATAATTGTTTGGATATTTATACTCCTGGCATAACATTTTCTTGAAGGAGTCAGGTAGATGATTGGACATCTCACCATGAGACCGAGGCCTTGGCGGCCGCTCATCTTATTATCCCTTTCTTTGCTCCTGATGCTGTGTTTGGCGTGTTCTCAGGGGCTAGTCAACAAGCCGCCCGAGGGAGAAAATCAGCAGGTATCAGAT
>JADFYA010000175.1 GCA_015233285.1 Deltaproteobacteria bacterium
CCACAGGGATATTAAGGACAAATTGTACCTGTCCGAGAGTCAGGAGCCGTTGCGCCTCGGTTTCACTGGTCAATTGCTTGACTAATTTGAAATACAAACTGTTTTGTAACGCCGCGATAATCGACCGGGAAAAAGGACTATTGTCTGCCGTCAGTACGGCCGTGGGCAAATTTTTCGGGTCTGAGTTAATGGCGAATCCAAACAGAATGAGTTGCATCAGCGGGATGCAGATCATCATGGCGAAGGTCACCCGATCACGGCGCATCTGCCTGAATTCCTTTATAATCATCGCCCACAACCGGCGGACGGAAAATATTCTGACAAACGTCATCAATCCCCTCCGGCCCGGCCCATCAAGCTGATAAAAACCTCTTCTAAGCTGGTCGTGGTCCTCGTCCAGCGATATCCGGCGTCCATAAAGGGCGTGATACTCTTTTCCAAGGTGTCGGCGTCCTTACCGCTGACATGAAGGGTGTTGCCGAAAGGCACAATCTGGTCCACTCCGGCCAACCCCTGCAGGCGCTCTTGCAACGCATGTATATTCCCGCCGTCAGCCAACCAGGTCGTCAGATTTTCACCAGCCACAACCTGCTCCACCGTCCCGGCCGTGAGCAGATTACCGTAAGCGATATAAGCCAGCCGATGGCACCGTTCCGCCTCGTCCATATAATGGGTGCTGATCATCGAGGTAATCCCTTCGCCGGCCAATTTGTGAACCTCTTCCCAAAATTCGCGCCGGGCCTTGGGATCAACCCCGGCGGTGGGCTCGTCGAGCAGCAATAATTTGGGCTGGTGGATCATACAGCAGGCCAGGGCCAGGCGTTGTTTCCATCCGCCGGACAGGGTCCCGGCCAGTTGATTGGCGAACCGTTCCAATCTGATCCGTTCTATGGCCCGGGCCACGGCCTCACGCCGCGACCGGATCCCGTAAAGGGTGGCAATGAAATCAAGATTCTCCTTTACCGTCAGGTCCTCGTAAAGGCTGAACCGCTGGGCCATGTAGCCGACTTGAAACTTAATCTGGGTGCTTTCGCTGATTATGTCCCATCCCAGACATTCTCCGGAGCCTCCATCCGGCCGCAGCAGACCGCACAACATCCGAATAGTCGTAGTCTTGCCGCTGCCATTGGGGCCGAGAAAGCCGTAAATCTCTCCCCGTTTGACTTTCAGGGATACGCCGTTGACCACCGTTTTGTGGCCAAAGCGCTTGACCAGTCCCTGGACATCTATGATTGTCGAATCATCGGTCATATCTTACCTCCCCTGGAAGACAAACGCACTTCCAGGGGTTGACCCGGATGCAATTCAACCGCCTTGGCCGGGTCAGGTTTGGCCTCGATCATAAACACCAGCTTGGATCTGGTCTCCCGGCTGTAAATCACCGGCGGAGTATATTCCACCTGGGGAGAAATATAGTTAATCACGGCAGTTAAACCTTTAGGGCAACCATCACAGGTGAGGGCTGTTTCCTGGCCTAACTTCAGCCCCCCCAGGGCCGGTTCGGGGATAAAAAACCGGACCTTAAGATTGCCTGGAATCAACAAAGACACCACCGGCTTGCCGGTTTGAACCCATTCATTCTTGGTGTAATAGGTGTCAAAGACCAGGCCCGCGGCCGCGGCCGACTGACTTTTTTGGCGGAGGTTCCAGTCGGCCTGGGCCAGAGCCGCTTGCAAGGCCGCCACTTCAGCTTCAGCCGCCTTGATTTCATCGATCCGGGCGCCTAACCCGGCCGTTTCCAACTGGGCGGTCAAATCCTTAACCTGACCCTGATCGACAAGTAATTTAGCCTTGGCCCGATCAAAGTCTTCCCTGGCGATGGTTCGTTGCTCGACCAGCCTTTTTCGCCGGTCATATTCTGCCTGCGACAGGGCCAGGTTACTTCGGGCCTGGCTCAAGCGGGCTCGAATGGCCGCCATTTCGCTGGGGCGTAAACCTTTTGTTAGGTTGGTCAGCCGGTCTTGGGCTTGTCTAAGCCGGTGAATAGCGGCATTTTTGGCATCCACCTCAAGGCTGTCTTCGAGTTTGAAAAGCAAATCTCCGGCAGACACTTGTTGCCCCCGATGCACGGCCAGGTTATCCAGATATCCCGGCAGGGGCGAGGAAATATAGGTGTATTCCGCCTCGGCATAGCCTTGAAAATAATCCGGCTCCGGCTCTCCGAGTTTACATCCGCCGATGCTCAAAAGAAAGGCCGGGACCAACCCGGCAACTATCACCATAACAAACCATATTCTAATATCAGATCTGGTTGATTCCACGGGTCGGGGTCGCCTCAAGCTTATTCTGATGTCATGGTAATAGAAGAATGGCCGATTGTCGGTTACCGGTCACCATGGCCATTGCCAAGGTCATCATTGACAATTATCCGAGTCTACTTCATTTCTGGTCTGATGATCGGTAAATTGAAGACATTGGAACTCAGCATAGCATTTGTTCTCGTAGCCATCCAAAACATATCCGGTGAATCTGGTCTCGCTTCCGCAATATGGGCACGGCGGGTCTGTTTTTCTGGTTTTAGTCCGGTAAACCGGGGCCGGCTGCGACACCCCACCGTAAGGTGCCGGGGTAGACATGATGACTACCGGCGCGGCGGATCGGGAACCAGTGCTGCCTGTGGGAATGGCGCGTGGCCGTTCAATGGTCGAGCTGTTTGGCGCTGATGTGGCAGACGAGGCACCGGGAGGTGGAACTAACTTAATCGACGATGAACCGGGTGGGGATTGGGCCGCGACCATGCCGCCGCTGCCGCAGCAAATGAATACTGTTAAAGCCAGTCCTGGAATAAGCGCCGCTCCGTATTTCATTGCATCCTTCCTTCTCTGATGTCTGTAATCGTTAAAGGTGGATTGTAATAATATCACAGGGCCGACCGAAAGGCAATCGTTATTCATACACAATTTTAGGCCAATGGGTTACTTCCGTTCCGCCCGGCAATGGATCAGGCAGCAGCAGACTAACGATGTTCGACCGGGGCCGGGACCCGCACCACGGCCTTGGGCCGACCGGTTGTGGCCCAATGTCATTGAATTAATGCCTAAGAAATTTCGGTTCTCCGTTGTCGTGATCGGAGCACCGGAATCACTGTCGTTGTTTCTTCTGTATCTATTCTGTTGTTACCCTCCGAGGAACTTTGTTTACCTTCTCAGTCTAATATGCTATAGTAGCTATGGCAATCTACTTAGTTAAGCAGCATACTCTCGGGCTCCAGGAATGTCGAGATTCATTTAGCGTCCGCGGCCTAGTCTATGGTCGAAAAAATGTTGATTCCGTCAGAATGATTGGCCTGGTAGATTGATCATACTTTGGTAGCATGTGAGGCGCCGCAAAACAAACTCAATTTTATTTATGCCCGGCCGCGAGTTTTCCCAGTCTAAGTTGTTTAACTAAGTAAGACGACATCGCCTAAGTCAACGCCGTCTGACAGAATAAGTAAAATCGGTAAGTTACCATGATAGTCAGAAAACGACAATCTTTCACCGGACCCTATGACAATGCGTCGGCTTCTATGGAAGATCCCGACTTAGATACAATCAAGGCCATCGGGAGGGGAGATCGGGCGGCCTTCGAACTATTCGTAAAAAAGTACCAAAACCCCATAGTGAATTTCATCTTCAGGTACGTTCGAGACCGGTTTACAGCCCAAGACCTGACTCAAGAAGTTTTCTTAAAAGTATTCCAGGGCGCCGTAGAGTTTGAATCCAGAGGGAAAGTCTCAACCTGGGTATTCACAATCGCCTTCAATCTGTGCGCCAACGAGTTAAAGCGTCAAAAACGGCGTGGCTACCCGCATCCCGGCTTGTCCTCAGGTGACCCGGCCGAGTTGGAGTATCCAGCCCATGACCAGGCGGGAAGCCGAAAAAAAGAACTGGAAGAGGACCTGATGGCCGCCCTGGACCGGCTCCCGGAAAATCAAAGGGCGGCATTGTGGCTCCGAGTGAACGAAGATCTGTCTTACCTGGAGATCAGCCAGGTATTGAATATCTCCCTGGCCGGCGTTGAGTCCTTAATCTTTAGAGCCCGCAAGCAGCTACGGAAGCTTATGCGTGACCCAACGGGGAGTTCCCCATAACCTTCCCCTGCTTTGTCTGAAGCCGCCGCACATTGGACTACCGGACTAGGAACCGGGCCGGTGTCAGCCGGTTATGGTTAAATGTTTTTGCAAGCAATAGGGAGTATCCTTATGCAATGCTCTAAAGTTTATGAGAAGATTTCCGCGTACCTGGACCATGAGCTGGATTCTGAGTCATCACGGCAGATGGCGCACCATATCGGTCAATGCGATGACTGCCGAGAAGTGTTCCAAGATTTCCAAAAAATTGATACAACGGTGCGGGAATTGCCCAAGATTGAGCTGGCCCCCGACTTTGCCAGGCAATTAGGCCGGATGGTGGAGGCGAAGAAAGGTCCGGCTGCTGCCAGGCCGTCGATCTTGGCGTCTCTGTGGCGGTCCGTGCAGAGTTTCATCAGGTCACTGGAGGCAACGAGATATTCGAGCAACCAGACTCTCGATGAATTTAACGATTTTCCGCCGTTTTCCATGGGGTACATCTACTTGAAACTGTTGGAACAATCCGGACGAGGTTAAAAATGGCTATTCAGTTATTAGCTTTCGGCGTGGTGGTCATGCTGGTCACTATTGTGGCCACGCTGACTCTCGTATACCTATATCTCAAACGGGTGCCCCAAAACCCGCCCATCAAAGGGTATCTTGATCTGATCCCGGATCTGACTCCTGAACAGCGACTTAAGGTCCAGGAGATCCGAGAAACTTTCCTGCCCAAGGTCAGTCTGATCAGACAAAACTTGTGCCTGGAGCGAGCCAAGTTAGCCCAACTCCTGTTTGCTGAACCACCGGACAGATCGAGCGTTGATGACGTCGCCCGTCAAATACTCTTCCACCAATCCAGGCTTGAAAACGAGGTGATTGAACACATCCTGGAGGAAAGAGAAATACTTACTCCATCTCAACAGAAGAGGTTTTACGAAATTATCGTCGAGTAGTTTTCTTCGGGCGGGCTGGGTGTCCATGACGTCAAGAGTAAGAAAAATTGATCGGGAAATCTATGTAACTGTTAGGTTCATCTTTTCGTTTAACCGTGTCCGATATAACCGTGTCTGATCCCGCTAACTCCTAATCAAAGCAACTGGTTCGTGTCGTTATCGATGAGAAAGGAGGTTGTTGACGATGAGTTCAAATCTGAAAAGACTTCTGGTGGCGGTGGATGGTTCTGATTATTCCTTAGAGACTGTCCGTTATGTGGCCAACCTGTTCCCTCCTGAAAGCATGGAGGTGGTCCTCTTCAACGTCATGTCCAAGGTCCCGGAAAGCTATCGCGATATCGAGGCCAGTCCATTTTTTAACCCGGAACTGCTGCGGGCTAAAGTTTGGGCGGCCCAACAAGAAAAAATCATGAAAGAATTTCTGGAAAAAGCCCGAGTAGTGCTCTCCAAAAATCAGGTTCCAGAAAAAGCCGTGACCGTTAGGATTGAAGAGTTGAAAGAAGGTGTTGCCCGAGACATCCTGGCCGAATCCAAACAAGGCTATGACGCAGTCGTGGTGGGGCGCCGTGGCCTCAACCCCGTATCCGGACTAATTATGGGCAGCGTTTCCAACAAACTGGTGGGCAAGGTGACCCATGTCCCCATCGCTGTGGTGGGCGCCGCCTCCCTGAGCAAAAAAATAATTCTGGCCATAGACAGTTCAGAAGGAGCCATGCGGGCTGTAGACTATGTCGGCCGGATGTTCTCCGACTCCGATGTGAAGGTGGCGATGATTCACGTCATGCGCGGTTTCGATTTCATGAACCCGGAATTGGTGCAGGAGCTGATACCTATATTCCAGGCGGAAATCGAAGCTGACTTGAAGCGGGCCGAAGAGGCGATCAAGACAACTTTCAAAAACGCCACCGCCAACCTGGAGAATGCCGGCATCGACCGCAGCCGCATCACCCAAGAAATGGTTGCGGGCGTGAACAGTCGGTCCGAGTCCATCGTGAGCATGGCCACAGAATACGGATACGGGACGATTGTGCTGGGCCGGACGGGAATATCTAAGGTGGAACAGTTCCTGATGGGCCGGGTGAGTCAAAAGGTCATCCAGTTGGCCAAAACAGCAGCCGTCTGGGTAGTCAATTAACTCGTCCCTAAGTAGAATTACCTGCGCAACCCCGCCGATTCACCAGGCGGGGATTTTTTGTAGTCCACCTGCCTGGTAACGGCTTTCGTGACCCGGATCTATAAACCGGTCCAGGGACGGAATCATGATCCGGACGAGCAGCGAAAGAAGTTGACAAAGCCGGCATAATCGGATATAAGCTAAGACTATCTCACGTATTTTTTTCAGTTGCGGGTAGCGTTATCGACCAGGAGGGAAAGGGCTTTCCCCTAGGCAGACCGGACCAACCGTTCTTTATTCGGCCGCGCTATCTCTTTGAGACTAACGTTTACAGAGGAGGAGCACCATGAACGTTACCATCTTTGATCTTTATCCGCAGCAAAAACCTACCGCTTCAACCGGAGGAGAAACGCATTTCTTGATTCCGACTTTACCGGCCTATGCCATCGAATATTCCGTTCTCCAGTTGAACGGCGTGGGCGGCGAAATCGCTTCCGAGAAATATGAGATCAATGAGGAAAAGATTATTATAAAAGCTCCTCTAAGTCTTGGACAAGCAGACAGGTTGCGGTTGGTGATTTACTATCTAGGTATTCGTGATTACGCCCTATTGTTTCCCCAAATCAAAGACCTTGACTTGAAAAAACGGATGGCCCTGTTCTACCGGGATGCCGAACTGGCCTTTGAAAACGCTCTGTGGCCTTGCTATGCCGTGATGTGTGGTGCCATATTTCAAGGAATACTGTTTACCAAGTTGAGCGAGAGTCTCTCATTCGCCAGATTGCCTTTCCAAAAATTAATTGAGAAAGCCATAGATCTAGGGATAATTGACACCCACACCGCCGATGTCATGGAGGTGGTAAGAAACTTCCGGAATGTCGTGCACGCCAACAAATTTGAAGAACCCTGCATTAATCGGGCCGATGCTATGGACATTAAACTGATCATGGACAAGTTGATCAGAGAGTCTTAATGTTTTTTTGTTTCTCACCGGTTCGTCCGACCAAAATTCTTGACCGGAGCAAGGGGCTAACCGGGGGGTGCCCCAGTTATGACAATGTGTCGGAGCAAATTCGAGATGGAGTCTGAGTAATTGAAAGCCGTTTTGAATTGCAGTGCATAGAGACTTCAGTCATCGGCAAAAAAACATTCAGTTTATTGTGCATAGTTTTATTTTGGCTTTAATATTATTGCCCCGGCAACCAGATGGGGCAATAAAATGACGTGGGAATTCTCAACGAACTTTTCCCTTTTCTTATCCATTCCTCTCCTATTCAGATGTTCTTCTTCCTGACCGACTGGGCCGCGCCTCACCCCGGCGGTTTCATTTCCCGCTGGGCTTAAGGCTGCACCGACCACCTTTCCCAAACTAATCGACCAAAGACACGCTG
>JADFYA010000176.1:0-6966 GCA_015233285.1 Deltaproteobacteria bacterium
AAAATCATTGTAAGAGTCAAGGCTTATCTGCCCGTCCAGTTTCGAGATACCATTATTGCCAAATTCAAGGAGGTAGATTTTGTCCTGTCCAGCTTTGTCCGGGGTCAATTAATTGTTTGTTCGGTCCTGGCCATCCTTTACAGTACCGGCCTGATTCTGACCGGGATTGAGATGCCCTTCTTGATCGGTCTGGTCTGCGGCCTAGCCAGCATGATTCCCTATCTGGGCCTGATGACTTGTCTGGTCTGGGGATCACTCATGGCTTTGATCAAGTTCGGGGATTTCACTCATGTACTTTATGTCTGGGCCGTGGTGGCGGTGGCCAACGGCACCGACAGCGGTTTTGTCACCCCCAGGGTCTTGGGCGAGCGGGTCGGGTTGCATCCGGCGGTAATCATGCTGGCCATTCTCGTCGGAGGGCATTTATCCGGGTTTGTCGGCGTCCTCTTCGCCGTTCCGGTCACCGCGGCGTTAAACGTATTCTTCAGGACTATCCTCGACACATATATGCACTCAGACTTCTATACCTGAAAATGGAGTGAAGAGGACCACAAACAACCGGAGTCAACCGGCCCGGAGACCGCCCAAATAGATCCTAGGTAAGGAGGCCGGCAGCCGGACATGTCCTCCCCGGTATACTTTTTCAGGCCGGGATAACGTTCGGCCTCAGACCATCGCATCAGCCATCAAGACCGCCCGGACCGGTGACGCCTCTCCTCCGGAGATCTTAAGGGGAAGGCAAATTAAAGAATACCGGCCCGGAGGCACATCCCGCAAATTGATACCCTCCAAGATCAAAATATCATTTTCAAGCAACAGATGATGAGCCGGAAAACCGCCATCCCCTGGGGGATCAACGGAAATATAATCAATCCCGACCAGACTGATCTTCATATCAACACAGCATTGGGCCGCCTCGGGAGAAAGATAAACGTAGTCTTCCGCGTACATCCCGCTGATGCTAAGTCCGTTAACAGAGTTTCCGGTCTGGAACAACAGGGCATCCCCAGGTTCAATCCGGTGGTTTTTGATGGCGTTTGGGGTTATCTTGACCTGGTCGACAGGCAGAACCAGGGCGGAACAAAAAAATCGTGACACCGGATACTGGTCCAGAGTCTTTCCTTGGGGTAGAAAATGGCTGGGGGCATCAAGGTGGGTGCCGGTATGGGCGCTCATAGTCAGCTTAGATACATGGCAAAGATCGTGCCGGCTGAGGTCGGATATCAGGTCTCTGGAATAGGGAGGGTCATTCGGGTAGGTTACTGATTCTCGCCCGAGAAAAATGCTAATATCATAAAAAATTCCTTCTATCCCCATGGCTTATCGGTTCCCGTGCAGAGGTGTTATCTAAATGTCATTACCGTGAAAATATTCTGTTGCTTGTTGCTCGTCACTGGTTACTTGTCGCTGGTCTATATAACCATGTCTGAAAAATAAAGAGCAGTGCAAAGATTACCATAATTATGATTATAATTTGACCTTCAAATGGAATCAACCCTGGATTATAATTATGAGGTGGGGTTGACCTGAGCGCCGTGGAGTTCTTAACCATGGCAGCCTGAGTTCGACCAGTTATGTTGATAAGTTGAACCGACAGCCAATCATGCTTCTTGATCACGATTTATAAAAATTTAAATATGAACGGAAATGTTGTTCAATCCTCAATATACACTGTCACTTTGTCTGTCTTATCCTGTAAATCGTGTTCGTTGGTTGCTCCCGGCTGCTGCAGGTTGTCGTCAACAAGTAACCAGTAACAAGCAACAAGCAACAAAAAAGTAATTGACATTTTATACTTGGTTTGATTAACATAGCCAACTTTAGCCAGGTCACAAGAAAAAGCCATGTATGAACTTCAGTTGTTCGACTACCATCTCCCAGAAGAGTTGATCGCCCAACATCCGGCAAAACGGCGCACCGATGCCCGGTTAATGGTCGTTGATCGAACGCGTCGGGCGTTCACCCATATCTACTTCCGTGATTTGCCCGACCTGCTCGACGAAGGTGATTTGCTGGTGGTCAATGACACCAAGGTTATCCCGGCTAGATTCTTCGGAAAAAAAGACACCGGCGGTGGAATAGAGGTTTTCCTGACTGGTGCCGCTGCGGAGCACTCTGATCTCCAGGCCGGCGCCTCTTTCAATTGCATGCTCAGATCCGCTAAACCAGCCCGGGAAGGTTGCCGGATTACCTTTGGACCGGATCTGTGGGCCGAGGTGATCAAACGGTATCCATCGGGCCGGGCGGTCTTAGTCTTTCACGGAGCTAAGCCGCTTAAACGGACCATGGCCCGGCTGGGGCAAGTGCCGTTGCCGCCTTATATCCGTCGTGACGACGCCGGGCAAACGTTGCGGGAAGAAGATAAACGTCGTTATCAGACCGTCTATGCCGCCAAAGCAGGCGCTGTTGCCGCTCCGACCGCGGGGCTTCATTTTTCCCAAGGCTTGCTGGAGAAGATTAAACTGCGCGGGGTGGAACTAGTCTCGGTCACCCTCCACGTCGGCCCCGGCACCTTCGTGCCCATGCGTAGTGAGGACATTCGCGACCATGTGATGGAAGAGGAAACCTTTGAGATAGAGGACCAAGCCGCCGCCGCGATTACTGCCGCCAAAGCCGCAGGCAAGCGAATTGTGGCCGTGGGCACCACCACCACCAGAACCCTAGAGTACGCCGCCCAGACCGGGGGCTTGAAACCGGGTTGCGGTGGGGCCGACATCTTTATCTACCCCGGCTACCAATTTCAGATAGTTGACCGGCTAATCACCAATTTCCATCTACCTCGGTCCACGCTGCTTCTGCTCGTCTCGGCCTTGGCGGGCCGGGAACTAATTTTGTCGGCCTACGAGGAAGCCATCCGAATGGGCTACCGGTTTTACAGTTATGGCGATGCCATGATAATTGTCTAGGGAGAGCCATGACACCCAGCCGACTTGTCTTTGAAGTGGCCAGGCCGGCCGGATCCGGCCAACCCCTGGAGCGGCCTGCCGTCGGCCCCAGAGCGGGCATCCTGACCTTACGCCGGGGCCGGATCCAAACCCCGGTGTTTATGCCGGTGGGCACCCAGGGCACGGTCAAGGCGATGACCCCGGAAGATCTAAAAGAAATCGGGGCGGAGATAGTCCTGGCCAACACCTATCACCTGTACTTGCGGCCGGGACATGATCTCATTTCCGAATTCGGCGGCTTGCATAAGTTTATGCACTGGGACCGGCCCATCTTGACCGACAGTGGTGGTTTCCAGGTCTTCAGCCTGTCCCCGTTGCGGGAAATCTCGGAGGGCGGTGTCACCTTCCGGTCTCATTTAGACGGTTCCAAGCACCACTTGACTCCGGAAGCGGCCATCCACATCCAGGAACATCTGAGCTCGGACGTGATGATGTGCTTAGATGAATGCCCCCCCTATGGCGCAGACCGCGGCTATGTGGACAATTCATTGGAGCTGACCACCAGGTGGGCTGAAAGATGCCGGCAAGCGGTGACCAGGGAGGACCAAGGCGCCCTTTTTGGGATTATCCAGGGTGGTGTCTACCCCGAATTGAGAAGCAAAAGCGCCGCGGGGATAACTGCCCTAGATTTTGACGGTTATGCCCTGGGTGGGTTGAGTGTGGGCGAAAGCAAGAAAGAAATGCTTGACATGGTGGCCCATACTGTGGCTCTGTTGCCGAGTGACAAACCCGTCTACGTAATGGGAGTGGGCGCGCCTGAAGATCTGGTCGAATGCGTCGGCTTGGGAGTGGATATGTTCGATTGCGTGCTGCCCACCCGAAATGCCCGTAACGGAATGCTTCTGACCTCCTTTGGCCGGGTGGTCATAAAAAATGCCAAATATGCCCGCGACCAACGTCCAATTGATGAAACATGTAGATGTTACACTTGCTTAAACTACAGCCGGGCCTACTTGAGACACCTTTATCTGGCCCGTGAAATTCTGGCTTACAGATTGAACACCTGGCACAATCTTTACTATATCATTAACTTGATGAAGGAGATGCGCCAATCTATTTTAGAAGACAGATTTGACAATTTTAAAAAGATGTTCTATGAACGACGTCAAGATCCTGCCGACACGGGGGATGATAACGGCCTTTCAGACCAACCACAATCACACTTATCTGAAATATTTTGAACAATTAGGGAGGTGCAGTTTTGTTCGAACAATTAGCCTATGCCATGGGTAACGCAGGTGGAGGGGGGGGCGCTGCTGGAGGCGCGGCCAGTCTGGGACCTCTGATTCCACTAATTCTGATGTTTGTCGTCTTTTATTTTTTGCTTATCCGGCCCCAACAAAAAAAGGCCAAGCAGCAACGCGAAATGCTGGGTGCTTTAAAGAAAGGTGACAAAGTAATCACCTCAGTGGGCGTAATCGGGACCATCACCGGACTGACGGATGCTACAATTACATTGGAGATCGCCCCCAATGTCCGAGTCAAGGTAGCCCGCGGATTTGTCAGTGGATTGGCCCCTAAGGCCTTTGAATAAGAGATAAAAATAACGATCGCTGACCGCTGGAGGAAGATTCCGGCCGTAGACTTGATTGGCCGCTGAGTTCCGGGGCCAAAATCGGTCTTCTTGCACGCGCAACGGAGACCCGGGACCACCGGCCGGTCACACACTGCGAATGTGTTGTCTTTATTCTATATAACAAACGCACCGACCAGCCTGCTTGATCTTTCAATCAGGTATCCGAATAGAAGATGATTCGGCGGAGCTCCGGCTTCCAGCTTCGGCAGGGTCCAAGATGAGGAAGAGCCGGTGATGGACGCCATTAATTCATCAAGGAAAACGCCTGTTGGTACCACTCTATAAGAACACAAGTTGTCCTGCCCCAGGTGTTGACTATTCTTCTAATCTCTTAATATTGTTGAGGAGTAGATGTGGAAAAGAGCCTGAATTGGCGTGGAGCCATTATCGCGATAGCCTTGGTTCTGGCCATAGTCTTTCTCACCCCCACCTTGTCTAAAAAGCCTGTGCCGTGGTGGCCGACATGGATTCCCAACGAAAAAATCCATTTGGGCCTTGACCTTCAAGGCGGTATGCATCTTATTTTAGAAGTCCAGTTGGATAAGGCGGTCGAAGGAAGCATTAACCGAGCCGTAGAAGAGATCAAATTCGAGCTTAAGAAAGAAAAGATCCGTTATGTCAGCGTAGAAAAAGGAGAGGGCCAAACACTCCGCATCGTGCTGGATTCAGCCCAACAGGAGTCCGCTCTAAACAGTATCCTGAATAAGGCATTTCCAGAATATAAAACGATTAAGTCCCAGGTCACCGATGCCCACGTAGAAATGACCCTGGAATTAAGCCGGGCCGAAATCGAACGGATCAAAAAAATGGCCGGGGACCAGGCTCTGGAGACTATCCGCAACCGGGTAGACCAATTCGGTGTCTCCGAACCGGATATTCGCCCCCAGGGCGAGGGCCGGATTCTCATCCAATTACCTGGAGTAAAGGAAATTCAACGGGCCAAAGACCTTATCGGCCGCACCGCGATGTTGGAATTCAAGCTGGTCGATGAACAGGGTGATCTTCAGGGAGCCTTGAAAGGCGACATGCCGCCCGGCAGCGAAATCCTCTACGAAATGGAAAAAAACAAAGAAACCGGCCGGTCGACCAAGCAGCCGTTACTGGTCAAAAAGCGATCATTGATGAGCGGCGAGTACATTACCGATGCCAAGGTTGGATTTGGCAATCAGTATAACCAACCGTATGTGTCGGTCAGCTTCGATTCCAGAGGGGCCAGGCTCTTCGCCCAGATCACCGGCGAACACGTAAATCAAAGACTGGCCATCATCTTGGACGGCAATATCTATTCCGCTCCGGTCATCAGAGAAAAGATTGCCGGAGGCCACGCCAGCATCGAAGGCTCTTTCAGCCCTCAAGAAGCCCACGACCTGGCCATCGTGCTGCGGGCGGGAGCTCTGCCCGCGCCGGTAGTCGTCTTAGAAGAACGAGTAGTTGGGGCGACACTGGGTGAGGACTCAATCAGAATGGGTGTCCACTCCATGGCTTTAGCCGGCATCCTGGTGATTCTGTTCATGGCCATATACTATAAATCATCCGGGATTATCGCCGACGGGGCCTTGTTGTTAAATCTTGTCTTCATCCTGGCCTGCTTAGCCGCATTTCGGGCGACCCTGACCATGCCGGGCATGGCCGGTATCATTTTGACGATAGGTATGTCCGTCGACGCCAACGTACTCATTAACGAACGAATTAGAGAAGAAATTCGGGTGGGCAAGACCCTGCGTGCCGCCGTAGAGGCGGGATTCAGCAAAGCGTTCCTGACCATTCTCGACGCCAATGTAACCACCCTGATCGCGGCCCTGGTCCTCTTCCAATTCGGTACCGGTCCGGTTCGCGGTTTTGCCATAACTCTGTGCATCGGTATAGTTTGTTCGATGTTTACTGCTATTTTTATCAGCCGGTTCGTTTTCGACTTCTTGCTTTTCAAAATGAACAAAAAGGCCATCAGCATCTAATCAACCGGACGCGTCCCGGTCATGTCATCGGGCCCTCTTCCGGACGGTGGCCGGTTTCACTGCGGCTGACGAATTTGACCTGGGTTGACTCGAAAGTTAACTGGAGATAGACATGTTAGAGTTTATTAAGCCCGGCATTAACCTAAACTTTGTAGGACGCCGGAAAATTGCCTACACCGTTTCTTTTATTCTGCTGGCCTTCACCATCATCTCGATTGCGGCCCGGGGAGGACTAAACTACGGGATAGACTTCGCCGGCGGGGCAATAATTCAGGCGAAGCTGAGCAAACCGGTCCCCTCAGAGCAAGTTCGGGCCGCCCTTGACAAAATTGGTCTCAACAAAGCCTCCATTCAGCAGTATGGCGTCAAGGAGGGTGAGGAATACCTGATCCAGGTGGGCGTAGAGCACAAGAATCTGGGAGAATTAACCACCTTAGTCAAAGCTGCGTTGGAGGAAAGTTTCGGCCGGGGACAGGTCGACATTCGGCGC
>JADFYA010000176.1:7013-7466 GCA_015233285.1 Deltaproteobacteria bacterium
TTGCCATCTACTATTCCATTTTGTTCCTCATGAGTGATATCTCCGGCCGATTTGAAATGAAATGGTTGATGAGTATTGTGGTGGCCGCGGCCATGCTGCTGGTGACCTATATCGCGACCATTGCCGGGATGAGCGTTATCTATCTAATCGTGATCGCTTTGCTGGTGACGCTGGGGGTGTGTTTTCTCTTAAGGCTGAAATACGCTTTAGGGGCCATTATCGCCACCCTGCATGATGTATTAATGATCATTGGATTCTTTTCTTTCTTCAATAAAGACATCGACTTGAGCATTATCGCGGCCTTACTCACGATTATCGGATATTCTTTGTATGATACGGTCATCGTCTTTGACCGGATTAGAGAAAATCTAGCCAAATACCGCAAAAAAGACCATGCCGAGATTATCAATTCCAGCATTAACGAGACGCTCAGCCGGACTATCTTGACTTCGA
>JADFYA010000177.1 GCA_015233285.1 Deltaproteobacteria bacterium
TGAGAAAATTGCCAACGCAATCATTTTGGTACATCAACTCACGAATTGTGGAACGTTACTTCTCGATTCTAAATTCACGACCGGGTCTCGACATTGGCTTGCGTCTGGCTTAAGTTAATGACATTGAGGCGAGACTATCAACGCAGGTGTGAAGGGTGAAGGAGGCTTTATGGCGTGTTTGGTAAAGCGACGTGACCGGTGGGTCATCGACTTCTATGACCAGAAAGGGGAGCGCCACTGGAAGACGATGCCCAAGGACTGCACCAAAGGTCGGGCAAAGGAAGAACTCCGGGCGATTGAGGAAGCCGTGGCCAAGGGTTTCTATTTCACTGAAGCAAAGACACATTTGTTTCAGAAAGTGGCGGCAGACTGGCTTGACTACAAGAAACCGAATGTTCGTGAGTCAACCTGGAGCAAATACGAAGGGTATGTTAAATCCCATTTCACCGAGATACTTGACCTTAAAATAAACAATATCACCACGGCCACGGTCGAGAAGTTCATAATTGCCAGGCAAAATGTTTCAATGAATATAACCACACTGAGGAAGCTGATTGTCACGTTTAACCAGATCATGAACTATGCGGTCCGGCACAAGTACGTTGACCATAACCCGGTCCGGGATGCTGAGCGCCCCAGGGGGAAGGGTGGCGTTGAAGCTCAGCCGATAAGAGTTCTAAGCCCGGAAGAGGCAATGGCCCTTCTGGAGCAGGTCACCGGGCAGAAGTACCAGACCTTGTTTATGTTGGCGATAATGAGCGGGGCCAGGCAAGGTGAGCTTTTCGGCCTAAAATGGTCAGATGTGGACTATGAAAACAATCAGATTCACATTCAGAGGACTTTTAATTCCGGCACCTGGTACAAACCGAAATCAGCCACGTCAAACCGGAAGATAGATTTAGGCCCGGCCATGATGGGAGCGTTGAGGCGGTGGCGGATGGCCTGCCCACCGAATGAGCTTGATTTGATGTTTCCAAACGAGAATGGCCAGCCCCTTGACCCGACAAACGTTCTAAGACGCATTTTACACCCGGCGCTGGTAGCTGCGGGACTGCCTATCATGCGCTTTCATGACTTGAGGCACACCTACGCCAGCCTTTTGATTGAACAGGGTGGAAACATCAAGTACATTCAAGCCCAACTTGGACACGCCAGCCCGACGGTAACCCTTAACGTCTACGCCCACCTGATGAGACCGACTAACCAGGAATCGCCACGTAAGCTTGAAGAATCGGTTTTTGGAGCAACCGGTAGCAAAGTGGTAGCAGATGCGCTCTTGGCCAAAAAAAAAGGAGTCAACCATGAAGGCTAACTCCTTGTATTCTTTGGTGCCTGGGACGAGAATCGAACTCGTACAGCCACGAGGACCGAGGGATTTTAAGTCCCTTGCGTCTACCAGTTCCGCCACCCAGGCGAGATGACTATCCACCAAACTTAATAAAACCCAAAAAGGATAGGTGATGTATACAAAAAAAAATGTCCCGGGTCAACCATAAACTGACATTTATCAGAGCCTGTTAACAATTTGGGACAGCCGCTCGCAAAATCAATGGCTGAATTCGCATTACCCTGTTCACTCAAGGCCTGGCCGACGGGCCCGGCAACTCCCCCCAGGCGATCATCCTCAGTCTCGGTAAGGGGTAGCATAATCGCCGATTGATCCTCATCGGCCCAAAGTCCGTGTCCTGGGAAAAGCTGCTGACCTGCTATTTGGGCTGACCGCCGACCTCTGGTGGCTTATGATTCTCCACCCAGGGCGGGATAGGTCGGGGCTCATGTTTGAAGGCAGACCCGAGAACCTGGAGCAGGTATCCGGCCATCCGGTCCCCCTGAATAGCCGTTGACCACTGCTTGATCCGGGTTGAGCCGGTGGGAGATGTCGGACCCAATGAAATACGCCGACCCAAGGCCCGGCGGAGGGCATCCACCGAACCGGCCCGGAAGATCTCTCCTCGGTCTGCCCCGTTCAGCAGGTCGGAAGCACCGCATTTGTCACTGCAGATCACCGGAACACCCTGCATCAGGGCCTCATTAACCACCGCTCCCCATCCGTCCCATCGGCTGGGCAGGATCAAAAGGTCGGCCGCGGCAAGCAGTTGAGTGGATATAGAATTGGGATAATTCCCCCGAAAGTTGACGCGGTCAGATATCTGCAATTCCGCGGCCAGTGCCGCCCAGCTAGTCAGTTCGGTCCCATCCCCAATAACCTCTAATTGCCAATCCAGGTGGGTTAACCCGGCCAGCGCCTTCAAAAGCAGATCCCCCCCTTTACGATGAATACACTGGCCGATGAAAATCAGATTTACGCCCTGATCATGTTTCCTTTGGGCTACCGCCGCGGCCGGGATGCTCTCCGTAGGCTCGGCTACATAACAATATGGGAATATTACCCGATTGGAATAACCGCACATCTGAAACCATTTGACTCCAAGCCCGCCCATGGCCAGGATAAAACCTATGCGCCAACGCTGAATCCAGGCCGTCGTCTGCCCCAAGGCCAGCCGAGCCCAGCCCCGCCAGCCTCGCCAGTCTTTGGCCTCGGATAAGAGTCCCAGGCGGCCCTTCCCGGCCAGACACGAATAAAAAGCCCTGGTCACCAGGGGCAGAGTGCGATCTGGGGAAAAGATGTGGACACTTTCTCCCGGCCGATAGGCCAGCAAATCCTTAATGGTTCCGGCATCAGGACAAACCAGCAAGTTGGCTTGACCCACCTCCGGAGTGTCCCACCCCATTTTTCGCCGCCATTCAGGGATAGGATTTTCAACCACCCAGTTAACTAAGCAATCTTTCCGTTCCGCTAAGGCCCTGATCACCGGAGCCTGGATGTGGCTGGGCATGTTTTGCCAAAAGGTGATTATCATTTTAACTCCTGGGGCCAAGGCGGGCCCGGAGGCAAGTTTGCGCCAGGCTGAGCCCGAAGAATTCTCTCATAAAAATTGACATAATCCTGGGCCACGGCGTCAAGCGAAAATCGAAGCCCGATGTGCTCGCTGGCCGCCTGACCCTGCCGGCGTCGGATGGTCTGGTCGGTTAGCAAACCGGTAATGGTGGCAACGAATCCCGGGACATCATCATTCAAGTGTCTGGGCAGGAAGTTCTGGGCCTGATCAAAAACGGCAATGCCGGGATGATCGGAGGCCACCACCGGCAATCCTGCGGCCATCGCCTCAATGACGACCCTGGGGGATCCGTCATATTTTGTTGGGTAAATGAGCAAATCAGCGGCATGGTAATAAGAGACGAAGGTCTCCCGATCCATCGTCGGCACGATCCGAATAAGCCGGGTCAAATCAGCCTCGGCCGGCATCCGGTGAAGTCGGGCCCGTTCCAGTTCACAATCCGGTCCGATAGCCGCTAAGATGACTGGGAAGCCCCTGACGTCGAGTTGCTTGACCACTTCCGCGGCGATGAAAAAACCCTTAGGAGTGCCCAGTTCTCCCACAAAAAGCAAAACGAACTTGTCTTCCGGCAAGCCCAGTACCGTCCGGTCAACCGAGGTTGTGGTTAAGCGCCCGGTATCTACGCTGTTGGGGATAACCGAAAACTTTTTTCTAAAACCAGCCAATCTACCCGGCGCATACCACGGAATCAATCCCGGGGCCTGAGCGACCAGGTGGTCTGCCGTGACGATCAGACCGGTTTGAACCAGGGCGTTGATCAAAAACAACCTGGTCTGAGCCAACCGGAGCCGGGCGGCCAGGGTTAAATGCCCGTAAACCTCTTTAACGGCGTAGGCGCAAGGAGAATATAGTGACGACACGGTGATCACCGGGTTTTTTCTATGCCGGAGACAGAACATGGGCAGCAGGAAGCCAAAGGTGTCATGCAGGATGACCGGCCCGGAGGCGGACGAAATCAGATCCTGGACCAAGCGGTAGAGCTGGTAGAGTCTTAGAAAAGGGTGCATGGGCGGGAGAACGCGAATCTCAAGGTTGGGGTGGCGATCAGCCATAGCCTCTTCTCCACCCGTTTTCCAGAAGATAATGGTCAGGCGTTTGGCCGCCGGGGCGACTTTGGCCAGGGTCAGAGCCACGTCTTCATAACGGTTAAAGATGGGTAAGAAAAAGATGATTTCGGTGTTTGGCAATGACGTCTTGATGGGGTGTTTTTCCATATTCAGTCTGGTGTCTTTATCGGGAAGTCTTATCTTCCGAGTATAAGCCGGGCGGAGAGATTCTGTTGTGTCTCACCTATTCCCGCCTGATTGGCTTCTGCCTGGTATTTTCATTTGAAATTTCAGCTTCAGATGGGCCTGGTTGGAGGCACTCCAGGAAGATTTCCTTTATCCGAAGGATGTGGGTGGCCGAAGAAAAGTCCGAGGCGGCCGCCTGAATATTCCGACGACTAATTTGGGTGTACCGGTCTGGATGATTCAGGAGTTGAACGACCTGGTCGGCGATGGCCGCGGGTGACCTGGGCGGGACAAAGAAGCCGTTCTCGCCGTCTTTGATCAGGGCGGTGATGCCCCGGTAGTTGGTGGTGATGACCGGCAATCCCATGGCCATGGCCTCAATAATCGACAGAGGTTGGCCTTCGTTGACATGATAAGTGGGCAAGATAAACAGGTGGTTATTTTCAAACAACGCCATTTTATCCCGGCCCGACACAAAACCGACATAACGGGCCTGGTCCGATAACCCCCAGGCGGCTATCTTTGATTGGAATTCGGCCTGCATTTCCGCGGGATCGACGTAATGATCATGGGCCAGGAGAAAATTCCCGGCAAAATAAGCCTGCACCCAGGAATATCCCCTTTGTTTGAGAATGGCGATGGCTTCCAACACGTCCAGGTAGCCTTTTTCCAACATCATCGGCGACAAAAAGAGGAGATTGAACGGACGCGAGATAACCTTAGCCTCCAGGCCATGGCTGGACACTGCCGTCGGCAGGGAATTGGGCACGATCCTTATCCCGGCCTCCCATCGGGGAACAAAGTCAAAATTGCCGGCCAGGTCCCGGCTGAGGACTATAAAAAATCGGCACCGGGCCAGAGTGCGCTTGACCATGGACCGGGACAACGGCGATAAGCGGAGGTACAGGCCCTTAAAGTTACCGCCGTGCAGGTGGACGACCACCGCGGCCCCGGCCAATCGGGCCAGGTTGATCATCAAGGCGTCTTTAAGAAAGCCCAGTTTGGACTGGGAAATGGTGATATAGACCAGGGCCGGACGAACCCGGACCACTGCCCTGATGAAGCTGAACAATATCCCGGCCACTTCGGCCAGGCGGCCAAAGGTGAATCCTTCATCGCGACGGGTTGAGTCCTTTGAGGCGAGATTGACCAGGTGCGGATCGAACTCCCCTGACCTCCCGAGACCGTCAAAAAGCATCTTAAATGCCAGGCTCATGCCGTTATCCGGCGGCGGATAGGGGCCGGCCATGATGAGTTTGATTCGCTTCATCTGTTTTTCCCGGCCGACAGCGAGCCGTAAAGTTGTACATATCGTTGCGCCACCATATCCATGGAGAATCCCGTGCGGATGGTCTCCCTGGCCTGGTCCCCCAATCTGTGGCGAAGATCTGGAGACTCAAGCAGCCTGGCCAGTTCCTGGGCCAAACCTGAAACCCCGGCGGACAGGGGGACCAGCAAGCCGTTCCGTCCGTTTTCGAGCACGGCCCGATTGGCCGGAATATCCATGGCCACACAAGCCAAACCCGCGGCCATGGCCTCCAGCAGGGCATTGGACAACCCCTCGGCCGGAGAAGGAAGGACGAAGATATCCAGGCGGCTTAAGTAATTCTCCACGTCTTGGACATATCCGGTAATCTCAAGCCTATCTTCCATATCCAGGTTCCCGGCCGACTTGACCAGTCTTTCTCTTTCCGGACCATCACCAACCAGGAGAAGCTTGAAATTCAGGCCGTCTTTCTTTAGCCTGGCCAGGGCTTCCACCAGCAGCGGCAGGTTCTTACTGGGGTAGAGCGAACCCACGAAACCGATGACCGGGTAAGGATGAGGCGCCGAGGCCGGTTCCGGGTCCGATGTCCCCTGGCTGACCACGCCGTTGGGGATGAGAGTCACCCGGCCGGCTGCAACTCCGGCCGCGATGAATGCCTCGGCCATGGCCGGGGTGGTGGCAATGAACATGCTCACCCGGTGAACCAGGTGTGAGGCCATAATCCGGCCGAACCGGAATGTTTCAATCAGTTCCGTCAGGTCAAATTTATGACCGCTATTAAGCCCCTTGACCAGGATGGGAAGCCGAAGCAACCGCGCCGCAGCCAGGGCCGCCCAGGCCAGGTAGCCGGCTCCGTGCACATGGATGACCTCAAACCGGTGTCCGCACCTGAGGATATAGAGGAAAACAGCCGTTTGAAGACAGTAGAACTTGATCCTACCCAGGCGGAGCCACCCCGGCACCCCCACCCGGACCACCGGAAGGCCGTTGATCTTTTCCCGGTCTGCGGTTCCCTTTTGCCTGGAGGTGACCACCTCCACTGAGACGCCCCGGGCCGACAAAGCCCCGGCCAGACGCTGGGCTTGCAGTTCCGCACCACCGATGATGGGATGAAACATCCCGAGGACCATCAGCACGCTGGGGCCGGGACTCGAACTGTGAAATTGGGCCTCATCTCCTGGGGTCTGTCCCTTCCCTCTGACGGGATCATTCATATCTACTCCAAGGCAATAATTATATTAGTCATATTTTCAAATACGCCATCCAATAAAAAACGTCTCAAAACAACCGCAAAGGAGTTACGGCATCATCCCCGTCATAGTTATTAACCGGCTGTCGTTCGCCGGAGTTTGCCGCTCAGAAAGGCCTTGATCATCATCATCTCCGGTTTCTTGATCAGCCACGAGACTCCGAAATAGACCACCAGTCCAACAGACAGCATGGTCATGAGCAGGGCCGTTTTGGGGACCAGGCCGAACTCCATCATCCATGTCCGAGCGAAGATATTAATGTAATAAGCCGCCAGGCAGGTGGCCAGCCCCGCGATGATTAAGCGGAGCCCCTCGACCAGGGTCCGGCGCGAAAAACGATGCAACCCCTGCCGCCGGAGGAAGTGACCCAAAAATAAGCACAACGCCAGGTAAGTGCCTGAGGTGGACAGGCCGATGCCGACGACCCCCATATTCAGCCAAAAAGCCAGGGCCAGATTCAAAGTGATGTTTAGGCCGACATTCAGCAATCCATTCAAAAAAGGGATGCGCGTGTTCTTTTGCGACAAAAAAACATTCACTTGAACCATCACCACCATGTACGGAATGGAGCCCAGAATCAACGCGGCCAGCACCTTGGCCGTCAACTCCGCATCAGCCACCGTAAATCTGCCTCGCAAGAATATGATTTCAACGATTTCCAGCCGGAAGACCAGGATTAGCAACACCACCGGCAAAAATAGAAACACGGTTAGGGACACCACCGTTTGGAAATTCTGCTTGACTTCGTCGAACTGATCAAGAGTCTGATATTTCGACCAATGC
>JADFYA010000178.1 GCA_015233285.1 Deltaproteobacteria bacterium
AGAACGTCGGTAAAGGAAATTGCCCCATCGTGGATACCTGGTGGCAAACCGAGACCGGTGGGATCCTGATTACACCTTTGCCGGGCGCCTGGCCGACCAAACCGGGTGCCGCCACCTTCCCCTTCCCGGGCTGCGTCCCCAGAGTGGCCGATCCGGGTGTGGATGACGAGACAAAACGCGGGGCCAAGCTGGAAGCGGGCAAGACAGGTCACCTGTGCATCGAGAAACCCTGGCCGGGCCTCTCCCGGACGATTTACGGGGATCATGACCGGTGGGAACAGACCTATTTCTCCCAATACCCCGGCATGTATTTTACCGGTGACGGGTGCTTTGTGGATGATGAAGGATATCACTTCCTGCAAGGCCGGGTGGATGACGTTATCAACATCTCCGGCCACCGCATCAGCACGGCTGAAGTGGAAAGCGCCCTGGTCCTCCATAAGGCTGTGGCGGAAGCCGCCGCGGCTGGTATGCCCGACGAAATCAAAGGCCAAGGGATCTATGTCTTTGTTACCTTGAAACTCGGCATCGAACCCTCCGACGCCCTGAAGAAAGAACTTATTGCCCACGTCCGGAAGGAAATCGGCGCCATCGCGACACCCGATAAACTTCAGTTTGCCCCGGCCCTGCCCAAGACCCGCAGTGGTAAGATTATGCGCCGGATCTTGAGGAAGATCGCCGAAAATAAACCTGAAGACCTGGGTGATGTGAGTACGTTGGAAGACTCCGCCGTTATCCAGAATTTGGTGGCGAACCGGATTTAACTGATCGCAATCAACGTCTAACATATGTTTCAAATATAAATAGCAGTATGTTCGGTTGGGGTGGTCGACGCCCCAGCCGAATTAAACCCCGTCTTCGTGCGGGGTTTTTGTTTTCCGGAGGTTCAACGGGCCGGCAGGAACAAAAACTCCGCGTTTCTCATTATTCCTTTCTGTTGTCCTGTCCATATAATTTCGTCTTCTTGACTTGACTCCCGGTTTATGATATGGATGTTTTCTATGAAAACAAATGAAATAACCAAGACAATCAGGGTTGCCAGGGGCGAAGAGGCTCCCGATTTGTTGATTTCCGGGGGGGATCTGGTCAATGTATTCTCCGCTGAAATCAACCGGGACATCTGGGTCGGAGTGGCGGGCCGGCGGATCGCCTATGTTGGGCAGGCCGGCGGGATCAAGCCCGGGCCGGAGACGAAGGTGATCGAGGCCAAGGGGGCACTGATTATGCCCGGCCTGATCGATGCGCACACCCATCTGGATAGTATTTTTCGACTTGATCAGTATGTTACCTATGCACTGGCCTCGGGGAATACCGTGGCGGTGACGGAAATGTCCACAATCGCCAATGCTGTGGGCTATCAAGGCGTGATCTGGTTTTTGGAAGAGTCGGCTGCGCAGCTTATGCGAATATTCGGGCTGGCTCCGCCGCTTATTCCTCCTTTTCCGGAATATGAAACCAGCGCCGGGTTGGATTTTGACCAGTTTAAAAATATTATTAATAAAAATATGGTGTTGGGCGTTGGAGAAACTTACTGGCCCCGGGTGGTTGATCTAGACGAGAGGGCGCTGAGCCGTTATGCCGCGGCCTTTGAGCGGGGAAAAACCAGGGAAGGGCACGCTGCCGGAGCGCGGGGCAATAAATTCATGGCCTATTGCGCTGCGGGCACTACCTCCTGTCATGAAGCCACTACTTTAGACGAAGTCCTGGAGCGGTTGCGGGCCGGGCTGGCCGTGATGATCAGAGAGGGGTTTGTGCGGCGGGAATTGCCCGGTGTGGCCGGGTTGGCCCAAACGAAAGTTGACCTGACCAATGTCATGTTGGTCACGGACCTGGCCGATCCTGAAGACTTGCTCTCCATCGGCAGTATGAATGAACTGGTCAGGCGGGCCATCGGACATGGGTTCGACCCCATCCAGGCGGTTCAGATGGCTTCGATTAATCCGGCCCGGTATTATGGACTGCGCGATCTAGGCGGTGTCGGACCGGGAAAACTGGCCGATATAATCGTGGTGGAATCCTTCGACACGATGCACTGCCGGCAGGTTGTCTTGGACGGGAAAATAGTGGCTGAGGACGGCAGGATGATCAGTCCTTGCCCCAGATACCGGTATCCTGCGGAGTCCGGGCGGGCAGTCAAGCTCAAGCCGGTACCCCCTGAGATCTTTCAAATATCTTCCGACGAGACGGAGGTAACCGTCCGGGCCGTGGGTTACGCCGGCGAGACCATCACCAAAGAAGTCATAGCCACCCTGAAGACCAGCCGGGGCGTGATTGAGCCCGACCCGACCCAGGATGTAATCAGAATGGCCGTATTTAACCGCCGCCTGGAGGATGCTCGACCATCCTTGGGATTTGCCGCGGGGTTGGGTCTCAGGGACGGCGCAGCAGCCATTAGTCTCACCTGGGACACCAACAATGTTCTGGCGGTGGGCGTATCGGAATCCGACCTGGCCCTGGCGGTAAACAGGTTGATCGAGTTAGACGGCGGTTTCATAGTGGTCAAGGACGGAGCGGTGATGGCGGAATTGCCTCTGCCCACATTCGGGCTGATCTCTGAACTGACCATGCCCGAAATTGTCGGCCAATACCGGAAAGTGGAAAAGGCCTTGCATGATCTAGGCTCAACCATCCCCCGGCCCTTTCTAACTTTGCAGACTTTTTGTTTTACCGGCCTTCCATTTATTCGTCTAACCGACCAGGGACTGGTGGATATTCGTCAGCGTCGGTTCGTGCCTTTACAGGTGAAGTGATGAAACCTCTTCGTCCGGGCATGGCCGCGGTGTTATTCATGCCATGAAGAAACCAACCAGGATATTCGGTTCACCGGCCTTCCAGTTGCTGGCTTTTTGCCTAAGCCTGGTCTTATTTAGCTGGCCTTTTTTGGCGCCGGAAACCGCCCGGTTCGAGTCCGTCTTTTTTTTTCTCCTGGCTGCATGGGTACTGATTATTTTGGTCTTGGTCTTGTTGAGCCGTTTCCCTGGAAGCGATGGGGAAGAGGATGACCCGGCCGGGAGGGGAACTCACGGGAGGGGGACTCATGAGTAGCCCCTTGACGGTCATCACTATAGTCTGCCTGTATATGAGCCTGCTGTTCGGAGTGGCGCGCTGGGCGGAGCGGAGCCTCAGCCGGGGCCGTAGTCTGGTCGATAATCCGCTCATATACACCCTTTCGCTGGCGTTGTACTGCACGACCTGGACCTATTATGGGTCTGTGGGTTTGGCGGCTACCTCAGGGATGTTGTTCATGTCCGTTTACCTGGGCCCGACTATGGTGGCCATCACCTGGTGGGCCCTTTTGCGTAAAATGGTCCGGCTCAAAAGAATCCATCGGATCACGTCCATCGCCGACTTCATCGCTTCCCGCTATGGAAAATCTCGGACCCTGGCGGCAGTGGCCACGGTCATCGCCCTGGTCGGGTCCACACCCTACGTGGCCCTGCAACTCAAGGCGGTGATTGCCTCCTTCGAGATTTTGACCAATCCTTCCGTTCATGATGCCTCCCTGACCAGTTCCTATGTGGAGCCGGTTATTGTTTGTTCCATGATTTTGTTCACCATCGTTTTCGGGGTCAGACGTCTGGACCCGACCGAACGCCATCAGGGCATGGTTATGGCCGTAGCCGTGGCCTCCCTGGTCAAAATCATGCTGTTCATGGTGGCCGGAGTATTCGTCGTTTACTTCGTCTATGGCGGCCTTGACGATATTTTCGCCCAGTCTGTCCAAAGAGGACTTACCGATATCATCAGCCGAAATTCCAGTTTTGCGACCTGGTGTTCCTGGCTGATTTTATCTATGTCGGCGGTGATGTTTTTGCCTCGTCAGTTCCATATCAGCGTGGTCGAGAACCTTAATGAGCAACATATTCGCACGGCCATGTGGCTTTTTCCCTTTTACTTGTTGCTCATCACCCTGTTCGCCTGGCCAATCGCCTTAGCCGGTTTAATCAGTGGCCGACCCATCTCAGAGGCGGATTATTACGTCCTGACCCTACCCATAAGCAAGGGTGAACCGTTTTTGCCCCTACTGGTCTTCCTGGGAGGATTTTCGGCGGCCAGCGGCATGATCATGATTTCAGCCATGACTATCGCCACCATGACTTCCAACCACCTGCTGTTGCCTCTTTTTGGCTGGATCAGGGGCTTTGGTTTCATGCGCCGCCACTTGCTGGGATGCCGCTGGACTGTAGTCGCGGGATTTATTTTTTTGGGCTACCTGTTTCAGTCGAAGGTGGGTGAGTCGTACATGCTGGTCAACATGGGCGTGATCTCCTTCGCTGCGGCACTCCAGTTTGCTCCGCCCATCGTGGGCGGGATTTATTGGGCCGGGGCGAACAGGGTCGGGGCCTTGCTGGGGCTGACTTCAGGCTTTGCCGTCTGGGCGTATACGCTGTTGCTGCCTTCGTTGGTTAAGTCTGGGTGGATGTCGTCGGGACTGTTGCAGAGTGGTCCGTGGGGATTGGAGTGGCTTAATCCGGAGCGACTGTTAGGGGTGAGCCGTTTTGACCCGGTAACTCATACCGTGTTTTGGTCTCTGACGGCCAATGTGGGGCTGTTTGTCTTGGGGTCGATTCTTTTCGAACCGAGCAAAGAGGATGCCTCCCTGGCCGAGCAATTCGTGGGAGTAATGAGTGGGAGGAGGTTTATCAGCCGGGCGGCGAGACGTGAGGGACATACCGACCTCAAGACGAAGAAGATCATTATTAAGGGCATTTTTGCCAAATTTTTCGATTCGGAAGTGGCTGATGAGATGACCCGGAAGGCCATCCGGTCGGCCAATTTGGAAGACAAAAAATGGATATCAATTATGGAACTGGCTGGGTTGTCTAGTCAAGTTGAGAAATTCCTGTCAGGTTCCATTGGATCCGCCGCGGCCCATCATGCTTTGGAGATAGCCGGGTTGTTCACGCCCGATGAATCAAAGATTCTTTCAGAGATTTATGGAGAAATGTTGGCCGAGTCTCGGGCCGGTCCCAACGACCTGCGGCGGCGGATAGATTTTTATCGGGAACGGCAAACTTTGATCACGACTCATGCCGCCGAATTGGAAAAGAAGGTCAGGGAATTGGAGCAAGAGATCGCCAGGCGGGAGGCAGCCGAAGCCCAATTGATGGAATCAGAGGAACGCTATCGAACCGCCATAGAATCCTCCAGTGACGGGGTGGGGATTATTCGCCAAGATGATCTTACTTTTGTTAATCGCAAGTTTGCCAATATTTTTGGTTACGAGCATCCGGAGGCATTGTTGGGCGGGATGTTGAGTCAGTTGGTGCATGCGGACGACCGGGCCAGAGTCATGGAAATGACCTTGCGCCGGCAACGGGGTGAAATGACGCCTACCCGGTATGACTTCAAAGGGCTAAGAAAGGATGGCCGCATCATCTATGTTGAAATATCCGCGACCAAGATTAATTACCAGGGAGAAGCCCTGTCGTTGGCTTTTTTGCGGGATGTAACTGAGCGGCGACAGGCGGAAAATGAGATTCGGAGGTTGTCCCGCCGTCTTATCGCCAGTATTGAAGACGAGCGCAAGAGATTGGCTGTGGACCTCCACGATGAATTTGGCCAGGCCCTGACGGGGCTCCACTTGGGCCTGCAGACCCTGGTGTATTCGTTGCCGGAGGGGTATGAAGGTCCACGGGAAAAGTGCTTTCAGTTGATCAAATTGACTGAAGAATTGGCAGATAATATCCGAAACGTGTGCTCCGAGTTGCGGCCCGACATGCTCGACGATCTCGGTCTGGTGCCCACATTGGGTTGGTATATAGATGAATTTCGGGGTAGGATGCGGGGGGTGGAGATAGACTTTCAGGCGGTCGGGTTTAAGCGTCGGCTGCCGCCCCAAGTGGAGATCGTGCTTTACCGGATTGTGCAGGAAGGGCTTAATAACATGGCTAAACATAGCCGCGCTAAGCAAGTGAGCCTACGGTTGACTTATTCGCATCCCCAGGTTATTTTTTTTATGACGGACGATGGGGTTGGATTTGACCCGACCGAATCTCCCGGCCAGGCCAGAAAAGGAATCGGGTTGATCGGGATGCGGGAGAGAGTGGCCTCCCTAGGCGGCCTGATTGACATCCGTTCTTCTCCCGGCCAGGGAACCAAGATCCGGGTCGTTCTACCGGTTAATCCAGACCATCCAGATGAGTCGATGATGGATTTGGATGGTTGAACTCGGATACCTTTGCTTCCGGTCGCATGACCGTCAACCAACGGCATTAAAAACAGGTCGGGCCACCCGCTTCAGGTCGGGTGGCCGACTATATGTAATAATCCTCCAGGTGGGGTAGCCTGGGGGTTATTGCCCTGGTTATTTGGTTAGTAATATATTTGAAACATCTTGCCAATACTTGCTTTCCCGAGAAGAGATATCAGACATCAAAGAGGCCATACTGGCGCTGAATTCTAGTCTTTCTTCCGGTAGCTTGGACCTCATCATATTTATTAAGGTATCGGTAAGCAGGACGTACCTTGGGTTGTTGTCGGTATAAAGACTGTTAGCCGCAGTGACCAGCGCACTGATCTGTTTGTCGGTCAGATTCAGACCCAGACCACCCCAATCAATACCTCTCATGTCTTTATTGGGAGGAAAAAATGAATCCGTACTCCCGGCCTGGGCAAAAGAAACAACAAACAAAGTCAAAAGTAAGGCAATAAAAAGAGGGGCGGTTTTTCGTGTTTGCATGATGACCTCCTCTGGTCGATCTCCGGTTGCGGTCAATAGACCACATAGTTCCCTTAAACTTTCAGGTAGAGCTTTGGAAGCCTGATGGCTGCCGTTAAGGTGCTGGTAGTCATTGTTCTGATGATAGAAGGTAGCATTTTTCGTGCCATTTGCCTGCTAAGTTAAAGAATATAATTATTACCATAAGTTGTCTAAAAGACAGAATCATCTGCCGAGGTTTTCAGATTAATCTTGGCTGGATCAAGCCAGCCGTTTGGGTTATGGTTGGTTCGATTCAACCAATTGATCATGGCCCATGTCGCCTGACCTTTTTCTTAACCTTCAGACGCTATTGAGGATCTAAAGATGGCTCAAAAAAAGCAACCTGGTCAAGAGATCGGATTCCCCATTGAGTTGGACCTGTCCGATCAGGATGTCTATCAGGCAATGAAGAGTTTACCTGGGTATCTGGATATAACTCCTAACGATTTTAAAGAGATTTATCGGCTGGCCCATTGCCGGGCGCTCGACCGGATTACCCATTCGGTTAAGGCCAAAGATATTATGACGATGCAGGTTGTCTCCGTTAATAGAGACACCAGGTTGGCGGATGTGGCTGATAAAATGGCCCGTCACGGGATATCGGGTGTTCCGGTGGTCGAACTGGATGGTCAGGTGGCCGGGGTGATTTCGGAAAAAGATTTTATCGCGGCCATGAACATGCCGGGGGTGAAGACCTGCATGGGCGTGATTTCTGAGTG
>JADFYA010000179.1 GCA_015233285.1 Deltaproteobacteria bacterium
CGGCCAAATACGGGTCACCGTAATTCGTGAGACCAGAGCTGTAGATTATGCCCGATAGCCCATGATTTGCCTTGATGGCTCTTTGGGCGGCCTGCAGCGGCGATTAACATTCATGAATGATTAATGTGGATATCTCATAGGTTATGACCAATTATAAAGTGATCATCATTGGAGCCGGGCCGGCTGGAATATTTGCTGCCTTGACCTTGATCGAGGCGGGTGTGCCCGACGTGGCTATTTTCGATCAAGGCAAGGACATTACGGACCGCCAGCGGCACGTTGGCCGTGACCTGCTTATGGGTTGGGGCGGGGCGGGGGCCTTCAGCGACGGCAAACTGACTATTTCCCCTGAAGTCGGCGGGGTTCTAAATGAGTTTTTGTCCGGTCCTGAGTTGGAACGTTTACTTCTGGAAGCAGACGGAATCTATTGTAAATTCGGTGCCCCTGATCGGATGTTCGAGCTGAGTTCGGAAAAGGCCGAAGATTTGGCCAGGAAGGCCCGGTTGGCTGGAATGTTTTATATTCCATCTCAAATACGGCACATCGGAACAGATAACTGCTTTGAAGTGCTGAAAAATATGAGAAGTCACCTGGATGCACGATTATCGGTCCATGTGACCAGCCAGGTCGAGAAGATCATCACCAAAGATGGCCGGGTGACCGGTGTCTCCTTAGCTGACGGACGTGAGTTTGGGGCAGAATATGTAATTTCCGCACCGGGCCGCTCCGGCGCCGACTGGATGCGGAAACAGGCCGGGCAGCTTAACTTGTCATCGGCAACCAATGCCGTGGATATCGGACTCAGAATTGAGACCCCGGCGGTGCTCATGGAAAACTTAACAAATGAGGGCTATGAGTGTAAACTGGTTTTCCATTCGCCCAGCTTTGATGATAAAGTTCGAACGTTTTGCATGAATCCTTACGGTGAGGTAGTCCGAGAGGAGTATGGGGACATCATTACGGTTAACGGCCATAGCTACGCTCAACGTAAGACCTCCAACACTAATTTTGCTCTACTGGTGTCTAGTTATTTCACCCATCCGTTCCATGAGCCTATTGCTTATGGGCAGCACATTGCCAGATTGGCCAATATGCTGGGCAACGGACCGATTGTCCAAAGACTTAGCGACTTGCAGGCTGGACGTCGGTCAACCCCTTCCCGGATCAGCCGATGTATCACCCGCCCCACTTTGAGCTCCGCCACACCCGGCGACCTGTCTTTTGTGCTTCCCTATCGTTTTCTCAAGAGTATTCTGGAAATGTTGGAAGCGATGGAAGGGCTGACCCCAGGCATATTTTCTCATCCTACTTTGCTGTATGGTGTTGAAGTGAAGTTCTACTCCAATCGAATCAAGCTTTCCCCTTCTCTGGAATCTGAGGTCCATAACCTTTTTGTCATTGGTGATGGGGCCGGTCTTACCCGTGGGTTACTGCAGGCATCCACCAGTGGTATATTGGCCGGCCGAGCCATACTTAATATGATATCGGATAATTGAGTTTGTCTCAGACTGTGTTTCCTGGTTGTGTCTATAACTGACTGTACCAGCAAAGGAGGCGCCATGGATTGTATTTTTTGCAAGCTCGTTAACGGTGAAATTCCCAGTACCAGGGTCTATGAGGA
Organism: Deltaproteobacteria bacterium; assembly: GCA_015233285.1. The sequence goes on from JADFYA010000179.1 coordinate 1,622, forward strand.
TGAGCGAACGATAGCCTTTATGGATATTGCGCCGATTATTGATGGACATCTTCTGGTGATACCCAAGAGGCACTCCGAAAATATTTTTGAGATAGATCCAGATGACCTGGCTGCAGTTTTCAGCTCAGTGCACAAGGTGGCTGCGGCCATCAAGGCCGGCCTAAAACCTGATGGTTTGACCATTGTGCAACTCAACGGTAAGGCGTCCTATCAAGTTGTCCCCCATTATCACGTCCATCTTATCCCCAGGAAAAATGAAGACGGATTGCGTTTGGGGGCCTGGCGGCCACTGACCGTTGATCGGGATGGGATTTCTGCGATCGCCGACAAGATCAGGACCCAAATTTGATTAGAAGCGTTCGGCGTTCGGTTTATCGTGTTCAGCCAACGCAACTATTGGTAAATATTCTTGATACAACATCCGGGGCGGTAGAGGGAAGGGGTTGACTTGCTCTTCTTCGCCGCAGGCTGCCTGGTTACGAAAAATTGTTCTCACCGCTTTGGTGAAGCAGCTTACCCAGTCGTCATGAGACTGCCCAGAGGACAAAAGGCCATGTCAATCTTGGGATTTCTGAAACGCAGGGGCGAGAACAAATATATTGATAAGACGGAAATTCGTGATGTTTTGTCAAAGCTTTTGACCAGTGTCCGAATGAAGTTTAAGAATATTGCCACACCCTCGCCGGAACCCACTGCCTTTATCGAGGGATTTGATAAGAACGACAGAGTGTTGTTGAAAACTGATTATCCCATGATGCGAGGCACGGAAGTCGATATATCTTTTTTTCGGTTGGATCAGAGTGGCAAGAGAGTTCCCAACGTATTAAGTCTGGTCATTGACGCACATGAAGGTGAACTGTATTACGCTAAAATTGACGGCCCCCTTCGTTTAGGGGATATGAGGGCGGACTACCGGTTGCCGGTCGGCGATAACCAATACTACCGGGCCAGGGTGAGACTGCTGCTTGATGGCAAGCCATTGAAACTTATCGATGTATCAGGAGGAGGGGCCTCTTTCGAGACGAAGAGCCTTCACATCGAAGAATCTGAAACGCTCAAAGTCATCTTGAGCATGTTAAACGAGGTCTTCAATTTGGATGCGACTGTTCTCCGGGCAGATTTATACCGAGGAGTTCGCACCGTTCACCTCAGGTTTGATCATAAAATGGCTAAGGTCAGGGATAAAATTGACGGCCTCATTTTCGAGTTGCAACGCCAGAAGTATGCAGAGGAAAAGGGATATAGCTCCACCGACGGGATATTGGAGAAAAAGGACATCCATCAGCGGCTTCCCACGTCGGAGGTGACGCCACCTGACAGGGACAACTGAGAATGGTTGGGCTTAGCGTCCATAACCATGAATAAGCTTCATTGGGATTTCCTGTCTATGCGGGTTTTGCACATTTACAAAGACTACTTTCCGGTGGTGGGCGGCATTGAAAATCACTTGCGCCAACTGGCCGAAGGACTGGTCAGGCGAGGGATAGAAACAACTGTTCTGGTGACTTCCACGGGCTTGTTCACTGAACGGTTCAAGTTAAATGGGGTGAACATTATTAAGGCCGGCCGTCTGATTTCAGTGGCTTCGACCCCAGTCAGTTTAGCCCTGCCGTTTATCTTGAAGAACCTCACCGTGGATTTAGTTCATCTGCATTTCCCGTATCCAGTGGGTGAAATCTCTCGTTGGCTTCTGAAGTCCGGCATTCCGGCGGTGATGACCTATCACAGCGATGTGGTCAGGCAAAAGCGCATTCTTAAAGTTTATCACAAGTTGCTTCTGAAGAATCTTTTCGATATGACGGCCGTAGTGGCCACTTCCCACCGCTACGTTCAAACCTCCCCGTATCTTCGTCTGGTTAAAGACAGAGTCAAAGTTATTCCTCTGGGTATAGACCCTTCCCGTTTTCAGCCGGTGCCATCCGATCTGATCAATACAATCAGAGGCGAGGGAAGGTTGCCGCTAATTTTGTTTGTCGGTAAATTGAGATACTACAAAGGAATTTCGGTTTTGCTTCGGGCAATGGTTAGATCTTCCGGGCGGTTGGTCATGGTTGGAGAAGGGCCCATGGAAGAAAGCATTCACGCCGACATTGCCGCCTTGGGGCTGTCGGATCGGGTCACCCTGGTCGGGCAGATTCATGACGACCTGCTTCGTGTCTATTTCCACGCTTGTGATATGTTTGTACTTCCTTCGGTCCTGCGGAGTGAAGCCTTTGGCCTGGTCCTCTTAGAGGCGATGGCTTGTGGAAAACCTGTCATCAGCACTGAGTTGGATACCGGTACCTCTGAAGTTAACCTTCATAATATTACCGGATTGGTGGTTCCTCCCAACGACCCGAAAAGCTTGAGTGCGGCCATAAACAACCTGGCCGGCCATGACAAGTTGAGGGAACGTTTTGGTCAGGCCGGCAAACAGCGGGTCTTGGAGAACTATACTTCTGACCGGATGATCGGCCGGACGGTTGCACTGTATCAAAAAGTGACTCAAAGTCAGGCCGACTCCCCGAATAAAAGAATATTGTCAGGCCCATGAAGTAACCGGAAGGTCATTCGAGATATTTTTCTTGACCATAGCAGGGTCTTGCATTATATTCTATAGATTAATCGGACCTTGGTCTTGGTGATATCAGATCATGACAAATCCAGTTCACTGGTGTTGACCGTATGTGATCATAACTTGCCTTGACGGTGGGATGAATCAATCCGGACCGTCTGAGATGCTAAAGTAACGCCCGGGACAAACCCGCCTTATAAGGAGATCTAATTAATGAGACTGGTCACCAGATCGGATTTTGATGGGATGGTCTGTGCTGTGTTGCTCAAAGAGATCGGATTGTTAGAGGAATATAAGTTTGTCCATCCAAAGGATGTTCAGGATGGCTTGGTGGTCGCGACTAACAATGATGTGCTGGCAAATATTCCATATGTGGCGGGTTGCGGGTTGTGGTTCGATCATCATTCCAGTGAAAAGGAAAGGTTTGGTTTTGATTTTGAGTACCAGGGTCTGTCCAAGCCCGCTCCAAGTTGTGCCAGGGTGATCTGGGAGTATTATGGCGGCCACAAGTCCTTTTCCGAGAAGCTTGACCCATTGCTGGTCGCAGTTGATAAAAGCGACAGCGGTAATCTTACGTCAGACGAGATTATCAACCCTAAGGGGTGGATTTTATTAAGCTTTATAATGGATCCGCGGACAGGACTCGGGCGCTATAAAGACTATCGTGTGGGCAATTACCGGTTAATGGAAGATATGATTTCCTACTGCCGCACTAAGTCGCCGGAGGAAATTCTAGAAATCCCCGATGTTAAGGAGCGGGTTACCCGATACTTTCAACAAGACAAACTGTTTCGGGAGATGTTGCAGAAAAACTCGAAAACCTACGGCAACGTGTTGGTCCTGGATTTGAGAGACCAGGAGGAGATCTACACCGGTAACAGGTTCACTGTTTACACGATGTTTCCTCAAAGCAACATAAGCATTCAGGTGATGTGGGGATTTCGCCGGCAAAATATCGTTTTCGCCTGTGGTTACAGCATCATTAACCGCACATCCAATACCGATGTGGGCAGCTTGATGCTGAAATACGGTGGTGGTGGACACAAGCAAGTGGGTACCTGCCAGGTTGCCCCGGACGAGGCCGAGAGAGTTCTCCAGGAACTCATTGACCAGATGAATGCTGATGGGTAAGACCAGGCGCGGCTGCAAAGGTCACGGCAAGAAACTAAAAACCCCAGAGATTGGGGTTTTGCCATTTGCATTGCGCCATTTGGGAGTTATTGTCCGGCCTTTGGAAATGCCTTTAGTAAGCTAGGCCGCCCCACCCATCGCGACCATGTCTTCTTCCTTTAACACCCTGTCGATTTCTAAGAGTATTTTTACCCCACCCTCAGTTTTGGCCATTCCTAAAATATAATCTGTATTTAATTTGGCACCGAAGGTCGGGGTATCTTCGATTTCGGATCCTTTTATGTTGATCACCTCAGAAACCGAATCTACCACAATGCCCATGATAATCGCGCCGGATTCCATTTTGACTTCCACCACAATAATGCATGTCCTGTCTGTATAGTCGATGGGGTCCATGCCGAATTTTAGCCTGAGATCAATAACCGGGATGACCTTTCCGCGCAGGTTGATCACGCCCTTAACAAAGCCTGGGGTTTGGGGTACGGTAGTGATGGGCATCATCCCGATGATTTCTTTGACCTTCAATATGCCGATCCCATATTCTTCGTTGGCCAGGCTGAAGGTAAGATACTTCCCTTCTCGAACGGCGGTTTCGCCGGCTACCTGACTTTCCTTGTGAGCAGCTTTGGACATGATTATTCACTCCTGTATTCGTTTGGGGTTATGGCCATAATACAGTTTGAATACTTCAGTGGTTCCGGTTCAACCAGGTAGTCGATCCGACTGTTAGGTATAGTCAATTACGGAATTGACTATATTGTCGAAATAAATATGGCCCGGTACTAATCCTCCAGCATTTCTTCGATCATCTTACCAATTCTCTCCAGTTGGATCGGTTTTTCGATAAGGCGATCTATGTCCGTCCCCTTTAAGTCATGATTAAGATAACCTGTCATAAGGATAATCTTTATCCCCGGGTAATGCGACTTGAGGACACTAACCGCCGTCAATCCATCCACCACAGGCATTCTAATATCCAACAAGGCTAATTCTATGAGGGTGCCTTGACGGTTGATGATGTCCAGAACCTCACGGCCGTTAAATGCCACCAACACATTGAAGCCTAATTCACTGAGGTACTCTTTGACCATTTCAACTATTATCTTTTCGTCGTCTGCGACTAAGATTGTTTTTACTTTTGGTGACACCGGCGATGAATCTTCCATCGAATAGTACTCCCGCAATTCTTTTATAGCCCTGCCTGAACGCCCGCGGAGCCGGATGTGGTTTTATATTTTGAACGGGTATAATCGACGCTTTTTAAGGCGTATGTCGTTGCCGAATTAAATCCGTCCCATGTGGCGACTGGCTGAACCTGGGGTTGGGGGCGAAAAGGGACAATTATAACCGTTCCAAATATAGTATCCTGGTGGATTTTGATAAATATGTCAAAATAAAACATACTATAAAATACAATTTTGTCTTGAGCCGGATGTGTCGGCCGGGTCACGGGTGGAACTAATTGATGCCACCGTATTATAGCCGCGAACAGAATGATTTGCAAGTTTGATTCAGAGACGGACCAGGTAATTTTTTGTCCTTGCCGCCGGTTTCCGGGTGACGGAACTTCCTGACCGGGCTAGTCCATTCGCCGCTGAATCAATGCTCTTCCACACCAGATCACCTGGCCGATGATGAACAACTGATCCCGGTTCAGTTCATATGGAGGATATTCGGACCGGTTGTCACAACTGATGCGGCACCTGTCACCGGTGATAATGTCGAGTCTCTTTACCAGAATATTCTCGCCCAGACCCAGCGCGTAGATAAATCCATTAAAAATGTGTTTTGACCCGGTGTCAAGCAGAAGATCGTCACCATCCCGAATTGTTGGTTCCATTCCGGTGCCGCGGGCAGTCATCATGACCGCATGGCCGGGCCGGCTGGTTATGGTGGCCAACCAGTCCCGTTGAAAGACATGGTAGCCCCCCCGGCTTTCGGACAAGATGAATGATCGGCCATCTTCGGAAAGATGCGCCTTAACCATAGGGACAGCGTAAAACAGGGTCAGATCCGGGTCTGGGACAGGCGGTATGCGTATGCCATCACCTGGGTCGGACTCAATTCCTGAGGTAACCGGAT
>JADFYA010000017.1 GCA_015233285.1 Deltaproteobacteria bacterium
GGAGTTCATAAAATCAGGCAAAAGAGAGGACATCATCACCCTGAAACCAGATGCCGACGCCATTAGAAAATGTAATACCCTGGGCTTATCCACTGAACCAATAAGGCTGCGATTGATCCGCATTGATGTGCCCGGGAAACAACCTGTCGTTCTTATTACATCGCTACTCGATACTAACCTATATCATTATGAAATATTTGAAGAACTATACCGGATGAGATGGCCTGTGGAAGAAGACTACAAGCTAATGAAATGCCGAATTGAAATAGAGAATTTTTCCGGCAAATCCGTTGAATCTGTGTACCAAGACTTCCATGCCAAAGTCTTTACGATGAACCTTGCCGCAGCCCTGGCGCATCCAGCCCAACAAACAGTTGATGAAGACAACGATAGAAAATACAAATATCAGATTAATATGACACATATAATGTCCATTGTAAAAGATACCGTTGTCCTATTGTTTACCCGGTCAAACATTTCCGTCTTGGTGCGGAGGTTGCTCGATCTATTTTCTAAGACCATCGAACCGATTAGACCTGGTCGAAAATATCCAAGGAACATTAGGGTGAATCGTAAGAGATTCCACCTCGCTTATAAACCAACTCGTTAGTTATGATGGTGGTTTGGGGAGTATTAGACGATGACATCATTGTGAAAACCGATTTCACCATCTGGAGTTATCCTATCACCATAGGAGATAGTTTGCGGCGTTGATCCCCAAAGACAATCGAGTTGGATCGCCGTGGGTAAAACTGCGGCATTAACTCCACGAAACCACGGCCTCAACCGGGTCGGACAGGTCCAAAACACGCTCTTCGGGAATTAGGCCGATCGTCCAACTTTTCGTGGTTGGATCATTTTCCTAATCCTTCCGAGCTCGCGTGCACGGCTGTCTATATTGTTCCCATTCTGAGAAAATTGCCAACGCAATCATTTTGGTACATCAACTCACGAATTGTGGAACGTTACTTCTCGATTCTAAATTCACGACCGGGTCTCGACATTGGCTTGCGTCTGGCTTAAGTTAATGACATTGACACGCACCCCGCACCCCGTTACTCTTCATGCTGCATAAGCACCTTAATCACGCCTTTTTGCCAGGCGAAGTCGAAGGCCTGTTCAGCCTGTTGAAAGGAGAAAACCCGCGTGATCAACGGCGCGACCTCGATCAACCCCCGGCTGAGGAGGGCCAGGGCCGGAGCAAAGGGGCCGCACCGGGAACCAACCAGAGTCACTTCATTAACCACCACCCGGGTCATGTCCAGGAGCACCGGCTTGATGTGGGTGCTTTTCACGAAGATCAGGCCTCGTGGCTTAATGGCGTCCAAGGCCGTGCTCAATCCCGGCACTGACCCAGACGCTTCCACCACGACATCAAAGCCCCTTTCCTCAAAGCCTTCTCTCTGATGAGTGATAACACCGACGTGGCGGACGATGTCCAGCTTGTCTTCATGCCGCCCCACCAGATGGACTTCGGCCCCGGTCAGGCGGAGAACCTGGGCGGCCAACAAACCGATGCGGCCGTCTCCGACGACCAGGGCGCGGGAGGTTGGCCGGATGTGAACCTGATCGGGCATCTCCACCATGGCGGCCAAGGGTTCGGTAAACACCGCCGCGGCATCGGGGACCTGATCCGGGACCATGTGGAGGTTGGCTTCTGGTAAAACCAGGTAGTCAGCGAAGCAACCAGGCCGGCCCAGGATGCCGATGGCCGTGCGGGAGGGACAATGCCGGGCATCAAATCTCCGACACTGGTCGCACCGGCCGCATCCCACGTTAATCTCTCCGACTACCCGGCGTCCGATCAGGCTGTGGTCATCCGCCTCCTCCACCCGGCCGACAAATTCATGACCCAGCACGCCGGAAAAGCCGTGGTACCCTTGGGTCAGCTCGAAATCAGTCCGGCAAAAACCACTCATTAAGACCTTGACCAGGGCCTCGCCCGTCGGTCGGACCGGCCGGGGCACTTCCCGCAGTGATAATTTTCCGTCGTATACCAACCCCAACATATCAGTATCTCCTGATGATTTCGTATCTAATGCCGGCCATGGCAGGTTACAGCCAGGTCTTCATTTTGGCCCCGATGGCCCTGGCTTCGGCCATGATCGCGTCTTGATCCAAGGTTAGGACCCGGCCGTTTTCCATAACCAGCCGGCCGTTGATGATAACCGTAGTTACTTCTCCTCCTGTCGCAGAATAGACTAGATGAGACGGCAGATTGTACAACGGAGTGAGGTGTGGGTGATCCATATCGAGAATAATCACGTCGGCTTTTTTGCCTTTTTCCAGGCTCCCGATCTGATGAGCCAGGCCAACAGCCGCTGCGGAGCCGTTGGTGGCCAAATCCAGCACTGTCCCGGCCCCCATCACTGTTGGATCTTTAGAGGCCAGCTTGTGGAGTTTCGCAGTAATATCCATCTCCAGGAACATATTCAAGTTGTTGTTACTGGCGCAGCCGTCCGTACCCAGGCCGACGGCCATCCCCCGCTGGAGCATCTTGGGCACCGGAGCTACTCCAGCGGCCAGCTTCATATTGCTTTCCGGATTGTGGGCCACCCGGACCTGCCGCTCCGCGAGTAAGTCCAGCTCCTCATCGGATACGGCTACCACGTGATCAGCCAAAAGGTGAGGACCCAGGACTCCCAACCGTTCCAGATGGCGGATCGGGGTGGCGCCGTGTTGTTCCAACGACTGGGCTACTTCTGCCTCGGACTCGGACAGGTGGGTGATCATCATCACATTTTCGCGTCTAGCCATGTCCATGGCTTTTAGAAACAGGTCTTCTCCGCAGGTGTAAACAGAATGGGGGTCAATGGCGGGCGTGATGAGATCGTGGCCCCTATATTCCTGGATGAGCTCTAGAGTGTAGTCGAATCCGCGTTCAATCGGCCCGTAGTTCGGTGAAGGAAAGTCATAGATGACCTCACCCACAACTGCCCGGACTCCGGCCTTTTCCGCTGCTTTGGCGACTTCCTTTTCAAATAGATACATGTCACAAAAAGTGGTAGTGCCGGACTTGATCATTTCTAAACAGGCCAGTAGGGAACCGATATAAACAGCGTGTCCATCGAGTCGGGCCTCGCCGGGGAAGATGTAGTTGTTCAGCCATTCCATCAGAGGAAGATCATCGGCCAGGCCTCGGAACAAGGTCATGGCCGCATGGGTATGGGCATTGATCAGACCGGGCATAACCAGGTGACCCTGGGCCGGGATAATATACTTTGGTTTCAGGTGACGGGGTGGTTCCCCAGGCCCGGCATCGGTGATAACATCCCCGGTTATGGCCAGGTAGCCTGGTTGATAAGTGTTTCCGTGGCCATCGAGGGTTAGGACGGCACCGGACTTGATCAGGATATCGCAAGTGGTTTCCATGTGATGTGGCTCCGTTAATATTCAGTCAAGAATTGGAGAAAAAGCCTAACCGTGAAAGTCGCCATCAATACCAGCGGCGACCCTTTGAGATTACAAATCATCATTTTAATATAACACATAAAATGTCCTAATAGAATGAATGTGAAAAAATAATAAATATAATCAATATGATACACACTAATTGTGTGATAAAATGCAGTTATTGTGTTATGTTACAGGATCAACACTTATTATTTCATATAGTATTGGCTAACTATATTAATAAGTTAATTGACAATAACCGTTTTTATTGTTGACACCTGGTACGGTAACTAGTATACATGGACACTCCTTGACCATTAAGCCGCTTAATAAAATCACGGCAAAGGAGGTTATTAATGGTGAATACTAGTGTTAATCGACTTAAATTATTTGTGCTTATTGTTTTTTTTACCCCGGTTGTCTTTCTCGGCCACTTTACCATGTCTCCGGTAAAGTCCCAGGCCAATGAACCCCGTTTACACCGTCCCAAAAGCATCGTCGGCTCCGCTCATTTGGAAGAGCTGACCGAGCGAAAGTCCGAATTATCCCTTCGTAAGACCAAGAGTCAGACCAAAAGCAAGGCCAAAAGCAAGATCAGCGGCAAGCTCAAAAGCAAGTCAAACGGTAAAAGAAAGAAAAGTGCCAGGAGACTCAGCCCCAGTGCCGGGACTGATCCGTCCGCGGCCATTGACCTAACCATCCGCCAGGCGGCAGCTAAATACGGCCTGGAGCCTTCTCTCATTCGGGCCATAATTAAGGCCGAATCCGAATTTGACCCCAGGGCTCTCTCGCCTTACGGGGCCAAGGGGTTGATGCAATTGATGCCCGGAACTGCGGCCGCCTTGGGTGTGAAGGATCTGTATTGTCCCATCCAAAACATCAAAGCCGGGGCCAGACATTACAAAAAACTGTTAACCACCTTTAGAGGTGATCACATTTCAGCTTTGGCGGCATATAATATTGGGAAGGTCAGAGTGTTGAGATGTGGTATCCCGCCGGGGGTACGGCGGGACTTTGTCCAAAAGGTTCTGGCTTATCAGCGGCAGTATTCCAGGCGGGATGCGGCCACAGATTCAATGCGCACTTTCGCCGGGTTGCCAGATGCAAAAGTTCTTGATTAGGGTCAGGCCGGGAGGGCCGCTCTTCTCGGGATGGAATTGTACGGCAATAAGATTGTCCCGCCCCAGGGCTGAAGCAAACTCAATTCCGTGTAAGGTTTTGGCCAGAGTCAAGGACTGGTCGGCCGGGACAGGAAAGTAAGTGTGCACAAAGTAGAATTCGCTCTCCGGCGGGATTCCCTGAAAAATAGGGTGTGGCCGGGTCAGAGCGGCCCGATTCCAACCCATGTGTGGGATCTTCAATCGCCCGCCCGCCTGGTCCATTAGAGGTGAAGGGAACGACCTGACCTGTCCTTTGATCACCCCCAGGCACTCGGTGTCGTTTTCTTCACTGTATTCCATGATTATTTGGGTGCCCAAACAGATGCCCAGGACCGGTTTGTTTTGGGCCACCGCGTCTCGAATGGTCTCGGCCAGCCCCAACTCCTTCAGGTCTTTCATCGCCCTGCCGGCCGCCCCCACACCGGGAAAGATAACCCGGTCTGCGGCCAGGATTTCCCCCCGGTCTGAGGTGATCTTTGCTTCAAATCCAAGTTTGTTCACCGCCCGCAGCACACTGGTCAAGTTCCCGGCGCGGTAGTCAATAATGGCAATCACCGTTCGTTTCCTTTTCTAATACTTATAAAAACCACGGCCGGTCTTCACTCCAAAATACCCTGCGTCAACGTACTTCTTGAGCAAGGGACACGGCCGATATTTGGGGTCTCCCAGACCGGAATGCAGGACCTCTAAGATGGCCAAACAAGTGTCCAGTCCGATCAGGTCGGCCAGGGCCAGAGGCCCCATGGGATGGTTCATGCCTAGCTTCATCACGGCGTCAATCGCCTCGGCCGTGCCCACGCCCTCATACAGGGTGTAAACGGCCTCGTTGATCATGGGCATAAGCACCCGGTTGGCGATAAATCCCGGAAAATCATTGGCCTCCACCGGAGTCTTGCCGAATTTGAGGGACAAGGCATTAGTCAACTCCAACGTCTCTTGATCCGTGGCCAGGCCCTTAATAACCTCCACCAGCTTCATCACCGGAACGGGATTCATAAAGTGCATTCCAATGACTTTTTCGGGCCGCTTGGTGGCCGAAGCAATTTTGGTAATGGAAATGGATGAAGTGTTGCTGGACAACACTACCCCGGGGCGGACGATCTGATCCAACTGCCTAAAAATATCCAGCTTAAGGGTCAGGTTTTCGGTCGCCGCTTCAACCACGAAATCCGCTTCCGCCATGGCGGCCAGATCTGTAACACCAACAATCCGGCCCATGATATCACTCTTTTCGGCGGCGGAGATTTTCTCTTTCTTAACCATCCGGTCTAAGCTTTTCTCAATGGCCCCTTTCCCTCGGGCGACGAACTCTTCCTTGATGTCACTCATGATCACTTTTAATCCGGCCGCCGCAGCCACCTGGGCAATACCCGACCCCATTTGGCCGGATCCAACTACGCCAAAGACTTTAACTTCCATCACTATCTCCTTTTGTTTGTTTTTTTAAAATTTGATTAGGTGATCGTAGCCGTCTGGAATCTAATTCTTCCATTTGGTCAATAAAAAAAGTGTAACGCTGAATACGCCGATATCTATAGACAAACGTCTGGCCGGCATGACTATTTTAGGTTCCTTCAAAGCCATCCCAGGCGGGCAGGGTGATTCCCGGCCGAACCGGCGGCCTCAATCGGATCGAAAAGATAAACGTGGCCACCATGACCAGGGCCGTACCGCTGATGATCCAGGGATTGGCCAGGCTCTCTACATTCAGGGGGAGCGCCGGCGTAGTGACCGGATCGATCTGCCGGAAGAAGACGGCCAACAACAGGCCGGCGGCAAAATTAGCCCAGATCATGGTCATACCTGGGATCGGAGTGCTAACCCATTCATTCGGTTGTCTATTCCAACGGCCGATCATTTGGAGGAAAGCCACTACGAGCAGGCTGGCGGCAAAGATCTGGCCGTCGAACATCTTATGGGAAATATGGAAGAGAAGAACACAAAAGGCAAACAAACCGATGAACGTCCGCCAGGCTCGAAACTTGAGGTCTCTGATCTCTTGTTCGGAAAGGTCGGGGTCAGCTTCTTTTCCGTTCCCAAAGCCGACGGAAGCTTCGCTGAATATCCCTGAAGAACCGAATACGATCATGAGCGGCAGAATTAGCCCAAGGCAGTCCAGGAAGGCCCGGTACGGATAGCCTCCCAGGGTCCCGGCCAGGAAGGACACGATAAAGCCGGGCAGGGCGCATTCGGCCAGGGCGCGGCCGGGGCGGTTCACCGTGATGCCGGCCGACGTCGCTGAATCAGGACGGTTAATCCAGAAAGCCATAATGGAGGCCGACACCCAGGAACCGCCGGCCAGCATATAAGTCATCGGCGGCAAGGTCTGGACTGAATCGACGGCCATGACAAAGCTGGATATCGCCAGACCCAGTCCTCCGGCCAGAGCCGCGGCCCGCCTTAATCCCACAAGTTGGCCGGAGTTGTGTAATCTATGTTTATCAGGGAAATACATAGACAAAAGCAACAAGGCCAGACCGCCTAAGACAAACAGGGCCGCGGCTATTTTGGCGTCGGAATAGACATACAGATGAACCGTATAACTGAACAAGGCAAAGGGGATGAGATGATAACAGACCACCTTTAAGAAGGTCCGGTAAGGCAACTGAGATTGTTCCCCGCACAGAATGGCGATACCGCCTGCTCCGCCCAAAAACATGTTAATCGGCAAGATCAGCAGCAAAAGAATAATGTTCTGTTCGTTTAATGTGAACCTGAACGGCAGGCGATGGACAACGTGCTGTATCTTCCGCCCCAACTTATTTCGTTGGAAATAAAGCTCCATTAACTGAAAGAGCGGCGGAATTTGTTCTCCATCAGACAGGTGGTTTTTTTTCAGTATCTTGCCCACCTGCCGCTCGAATAGATTCATCAGGATGGGAGAATGCTTGCCCAAGAGATAGCCTAAGGATAGAAACAGGCAAGTGGACACGTAGGTGGCGACAATCCCGACCAGCCCGGTCAAAGACATAAGAGCCGTGGCAATACCGCCGCCATTGACATATGGAATAGCCAGGGCGACACCATAGACAAAACTGATCTGGACTATCCGCCAGGGCTCAAATCTCAGATTCTGGATCAAGAATTCTATCTTCTGGCCGAAAGAGTGTCCCGGTACGTCTGCGATGATGTACCAGAGCATCAGCCCCAGGAGAAACCAGGTTCCGATAGTTGTCAACAAATTTCTTATTTTCATCTTCGCTTACGGTGAACACCGCCCCTTTTTCTTGTCGGCTGCGGCCGAGGTGGTCATCCCTGGCCGGCAACGTGACTGATCCGGCTGGAGATGTGAAATTTGTTTGCTGTTTTTTGTACAGTAGTTAGGGATTTTCTTTAACTGTGACTTTCTGGTCGTCCCACTCGGGCAGGGCGGTCCCTTGGCTGGCCGGGGGTCTTAACCGGACCGAAAATATGAATGTGGCCGACATGGCCAAGATTGTGCCGCTGATTATCCAGGGATTGGCCAACAAGCTGGATGCATCCAGGTGTGTGGCCGGCGTGATGACCTGGTTGACCCGCCAAAAAAAGACGGCCAATAGCAACCCTGCCGCGATATGGGCCCAGCTCATGACCAGGGCCGGGGTTCCAAACCAGCCGGCCGGTCGTTCATCCAGAGGAGTCGACCGACCAATCAGTTGCAAGATGGCTACGACGAGCAGGCTGACGGCAAAGACCTGGCCATCGTAAACCTTATGGGATATCTGGAAAAGAAGAACGCAGAAGGCGACTAAACCGATGAAGGTCCGCCAGGCTCGAAATTTGATGTCCTCGATTTCTTCTTGGGAGGGTTTGTTTTCCGATTCATATCCGTTCCAATAAACGGCGGTCGATTCACTGAATAGCCCGGAGGAGCCGAAAATGATCATGATGGGCAGGAACAGGCCAAGGCAGTCCAGAAAAGCCCGATACGGATAATCTCCCAGGAATCCGGCCAAAACAGCTACCATAAAGCCGGGTAGGGCGCATTCGGCCAGAGAGTAGCCGTGGTGGCTCACCCCGACGACGCTTGATGCTAGGGAGCCCGGCCGGGTAATCCAGAAAGCCATGATGGAGGCCGGCACCCAAGAACAGGCGGCCAGCATGTACGTTATCGGCGGTAAAGCCTGCACCGAATCAACGGCCAGAACAAAACTGGTCACGCCCAGACCAAGCCCCCCGGATAGGGCCGCAGCCCGCTTTAGCCCGACCATCCAACCGGAATTGCTCAACCGTAATTTATCCGGGAAATACATATACAGTATCAATAATGCCAGGCCGCCTAAGACAAAGATGGCCGCGGCTAATTTGGCCCCGGAATAGACGTACAGGTGGATCGTATAGCTGAATAAGGCAAAGGGGATCAGGTGATAGCTGACCACCTTTAAGAAAGTCCGATAAGACAATCGTGATTGCTCGCCGCACAAAATGGCGATCCCGCCATCGGCGCCAAGAAGCACGTTAACCGGCAGGACCAGCAACAAAAGAATAATATTTTGTTCGTTCAGATTGAATTTGAACGGCAAACGGTTGAGAAAGGTTTGGATCTTCCGTCCGGTCTCATCTCGTTGAAAATATATCTCCATCAATTGGAAAAGCGGCGGAATTTGTTCGCCTTCGATCAGATGCCGTTTATTTAAAATTCTACTCACCCGGCGTTGGAATAGTCCCACCAGAATGGGGGAATATCGGCCCAGGAAATAGTCAAGGGATAGAAACAGGCAAGTGGACACGTAGATGGCGACAATGCCGACCAGCCCGGTTAAAGACATGAGAGCCGTGGCAATCCCCCCACCATTGACATAGGGTATGGCCAGGGCGATACCATAAACAAAGCTGATTTGAATTATCCGCCAGGGATCAAATTTTAAGTCACGGACCAAAAAATGCAGCTTATCAACCAGGGAAGCACCCGGGACATCGCCTACGATATACCAGAGCATTAACCCAAGGATAAGCCATGTTCCAAAAGTGGTTAGTAAATTTCTTATTTTCATAGTCGCTTTGCGTTGAGCCCCGCTCCTCCTTTTTGTCGGCCGCGGCCTATTGTGATTATCGGTGGCCGGTAATGCGGCCAGGCCCGGCTCTAGTTGTGAGATCCTTTTGATGCTTTCTCATAATTGAAAACCGAGCAATTAGCAACGAAAAGGTGAAGGGACGAGTTGTGGCGGCCCGGTATTGGTGAAAAAAGTTTAAAAATAAAACACGGCCCAGAATTCGTGTTCCTCCGGCAATCCCGGTCTGGAAATGCTGTTTTCCGCAATAATGGTCATGATTGTTTTCATGTTCCGGTCTCCTGGGAGGTGTGCGGCGAAGGGGGGGCGAGCCTGGGTATGTCGGTGGGCCGGAGGAATTTCTACCCCTTTGATGCCTGGTCTATATCAATGATGTTTGAATGGCCTGGAATGTAAGGTTTTGTCTTATAGGAAGTGATTCTGCTTATTTTTTTAGTTATCTCTCCCAGGCGGCGGGCTTGTTCTTCAATTATTTTTAAGGATGCATACATCGGGTCTTCCGGACTCAAGGATTCCAAGGCCAGTTGGGCGTGCCCCAGGATGGCCGTGAGAGGTTGGTTAACCTCGTGACAGGTGGCCCCGGCCATTTCCAATACTCCGGCCAGTTTTTCCTTGCTGATCTTTTCCTCTTCCAGTTTTTTTCGTTCCGTGACGTCCCGAACCAATCCTTGGACCGCGGGTTGATCCAGATAATCCACGGCTACGGCGTCCACTTCCACAAAAATGACCAGACCCTTCCCGGTAACTATTTTGGCCTCGAAGTGGGCATGGTTGATCCGGAGGTGGAGCAGGTCCGAGATAAACTGGGTCACCCGGTCCAGATCTTCCAGGTGGATTATTTTGCTATATTTTTTACCCATGAGCGCGCCGCGGGGATAGTCGAAGATTCGTTCTGCCTCTTGATTCAGGTAGTCGAACCGGCTATCGGTAATAATGAATACGCCGTCCAGGAGGCTGTCGGCTAAGAGCCGGTATTGCTCTCCCAGGTCAGTCAGTTCCTTTTGGAGCAGGGCTATTTTCTGCTGCAGCACCTGGAGATTGGGTTCCGGCTCGGGGGCCGGGTTTATGTTAGGGGGTTCAGTCATTTGCGGTTTTCTTGAGGTTAATTCAGGGAAGATTTCAGTCCGAAAGGCCGCGATTCGGCATCGGACGGCCACCAGTATCAAGCCACTCTACCATGATTCTTGAGCAATGTACATCGATTTTTGTCCCTGGATGAGGATTGAGGATGTTTAGTTTGGCTGGATTCCGGCTTCGCCAGAGGGGCAATTACTCTGAACGATCCGACCGCTAACAACAAAAAATAAACTTGCCACAGTTTCACCGGGGCGGTATAGTCACGTTAAGTGAAACGGTTGAAAATAAAATTAATGGTCTCTATAGTAGAGTCTCCGACTTTCTGATGGTCTGATTACTCTTATGTTATTATGTATTATGACGTCCAAATGTAGTAATTCAATGTATTTTAGCATCTTGATGAAGAAACAGCGAGGATGACTCATAGAGAAAAGAGTGGACACAAAGATGATTGAACACAGAAGTTCATTGACTATATGTGCTCTCGTTGATTCACGATGTAGTTAATGCCAAGATTTTTCAATTAATGATAGATTTCAGGCTCGGATGAAAATAACTCATGGAAGGTTACTACACCACAGAAGCAGCCGCTAATTATTTGGATGTCACCCCCTCAAGGGTTCGCCAGCTAATTTTGGACGGCCGTCTCAAGTCTCAAAAGATTGGGCGAGACCATTTTATTCACGAAAGCGAGTTAAAGAGTTTTTCAGAGCATGGAAAGAAAAAAAGGGGGCGGCCCCCAAAAAAATAACTTGCGTTTGCGTTATTAATTTATTACAGTAAGGACATGGAACAGAACAACCATCCTCCAAATAGCGATCAGGTTCAGAACCAGTTGTCCATGCTGATGTCTGATGATTCTCAGTTGGTTCTGAATGGAGATACGCGCGAAGTCATCAAAAGCTTGCCTGATAATACTTTTCAATGCGTTATAACTTCGCCTCCATATTGGGGAGTTCGAGATTATGGCGTCGAAAATCAAATCGGGGCGGAACCCAATTTGGATGACTACATTTCGGACCTGGTTTGTGTTTTTTCTGAAGTCCGGAGGGTCCTTAGATCAGATGGAGTCTTTTGGCTAAATATTGGTAATACATATAGTTCTGGTGGGCGAAAATGGCGGCAAGAGGATTCGAAGAATAAAGGGAGAGCCATGTCCTACAGGCCGCCGACTCCGGAAGGCTTGAAAAAGAAGGATCTGGTCGGGGTTGCATGGATGCTTGCAATGGCATGTCAGCGTGATGGTTGGTATCTGCGGAACGATGTCATTTGGCATAAGCCCAATTGTCAGCCGGAGAGTGTCAAAGATATAGTCGTCCGATTTTGATTTCTAACATTTTGTATTGTCATTCAGAGTGGTAGAATAATATATAATATATAACTTAAATAATTATTATATCAAAACTAGACTTTTCTTGCATGATAGTTTAATCATAGGGACCACCAATAACATCAGGAGGTCCCGCAATGTTAAGAATCGATCCCAAATGGGGCGAAACCGCTTCTTCTCTGATGAGAAAAAGCCTCGAAGAATCAGGTAGAGCGATCAGAACCCGATTGATGGGTCTGTACCTTATAGCGTCGGGCCTACCGGCAACCAAGGTAGCCAAAAAGCTGGGAAAGAATCGAGCTACCATCGCTTCCTGGGTTGACCAGTTTAATCGTGAAGGCCTGGCGGGATTGGTCCCAAAATGGCGTGGAAGGCAAGCACGCCTCCTTTCCGATGCCCAACTGGATGCGCTTGGCCAAGCAGTGAAACAGCACCCCAGAACTCTCGGGATCAAAAATGGTCGTTGGACCGCCAAGATGGTAGTATCATTTGTTAAAAAAACCTTTGGAGTGAAACTGCATCCCGACACGGCCAGGAAGTACCTTCACAAATTAGGGCTCAGTTATAAGGTTCCGACCAAGAAATTTTTAAAGGCAGACCCTGAAGCACAAGAAGAATTTGCCGCTGATCTTGAGGAACTGGAGGCGACTCGTTGTCATCGGGCGGTCACCGTCTACGTTGACGAGGGCAAGATAGAACAAGACGCCCTGCCACGCAAAGGCTGGTTCCTTAAAGGGGTCCCCGCAGAGGTTGAATCAATATCGCCGGGGAAGAAAAAAATCCTCTTCTATGCCGCCGTGGTCCGCCCTTTGGGAAAGGTTATCTCCATGCAAGTGGATCGCTTTACCCAACATCAATCAATTCATTTCCTTCTCAAGATCAAAGAAAAGCTTCCAGGATACCGTATCGACCTGGTGTGGGACAATGCCCCTTGGCACAATACAAAGAAGGTTCAAGCGGCGATAGCTAAAATAAAAATCCATGAACACCGCCTGCCGCCATATAGCCCGAAGATGAATGCCTGCGAGTACTTCATCCGTTGGTCAAAGGAAGTCCTATCGTATAATTACTGCTGGAATGACCTCAAACAACTAAAACTCTCATTTAGAGGCTTCGTTGCCAGTTTAGCCAGGCGAGCGTCTGAAGTAGTACAAAGGTGTCGCCCCCAAATGCTAGGTTTCAAAATCGGATGACTATAGATTAACTGTCTCTCATGAATATATGTTTTTGTTCAGTAAATCTGAGAAATATTTTTTCAATCAAAAAGCGATTGAAGAACCCACGACCAATGGAAACGGCTCCAAGAACAAGAGGACGGTTTGGTCTATTAACACGGAGCCATGCCCCGAAGCGCATTTCGCCGTTTTTCCAAAGGCGTTGGTCAGGCCATGCCTCCTGGCGGGGTCAAGGGAAAACGATCTTGTCCTGGATCCGTTTTATGGTTCCGGGACGGTGGGCCTAGTTGCTAAGGAACTGGGAAGGAGATGCGTTGGAATAGAGATCAAAAAAGAATATACTGAAATAGCCAGAAAAAGAACTGCATTCGTGCAGCGGAAACTTTTTAATCAGTTATCTCAAATTCCCAAGTAGCGTGTACTATGCAATATTCCTTTAACAAATTTTTTATCTGTAATTTTCTTTCAGTACCACCATCAAAGTATAATTGGTAGATGTCGTTACCGCTTACATCTTTGACATAACAATATCCCGGCATAGGGCGTTGCGAGCTATTCAGTCTCATCTCAAGTTTGCCATGCGCAGAAGCACGTAGTAACTCGACAGGTATTTCCACCAATTCATATTTCCAGTTTGGCGCCTTTCTTATGGCCCGCAGAGACAGTATTCTTTCATAATTATTCAAATGGCTCAAGAACATGTCCCTCAATCGTTTTAGATCATCAGGTTTGTCGGTCCAATTACCTTTCCCCAATTCCATGAATTTGCTAATCCAAATTTTGTTTTCTCTTATGCCGCGATCAGCTTGTGTCTTGAGAGAAATGGTCGTTCCATTATAGTCATCCGATTTTGAAACCTAGCATTTTGGGGCGACCCCATTTGTAGAACTTCAGACGCTCACCTGGCCAGCACTGTAACTAAGGCCCTAAACAGGTACCAATACCAAATGCTAGAAATCTAAATCGGATGACTATAACTGTGATGTCGTGGCCACGATTCCCCTTCGGTGCGAGCTTCGCTGACTGCCCGCTTATCCTCAAAGTTTGTTCAAGTACGTATTCAAATTTATCCTTTGAAAACGGCTCAATAGAAAAACTATGATGTATTCTAAGGGCATCGCCGAATTGTTCCAGCGTATTTCTGTCGAGCAAATCAGATTGTTGAATTTCATATTTTGAATAGCAATTAAATACTTGAAGTATTTTGGCTAACCAGTACAATTGGCCATCAGTCAGAGATGGTATTTTATTGATCAACTGTGCTATTCTACTTTTTCTCTCTTCTTCCATACCTGGGACTTCCAAAATTCTTCGAGGATGCAAACGATGACCAGTCTAAGAAAAATTACAGGAAAAAACCTGCATTATCATTTCCTGTCTCAGTTCTAGTGAGCGCCTTTGTGTGGATATTTGATGGCTCGGCCAACTTAATCTCTGTCTTGCTAATAACACACTGAATTATTTAGATTTTGTTGAAGGCCAGATAACTTGATCAAACAAGGGGCTAAATTTAGTTGCCTGATAACTCCGAAGGTCTTCTGCTCTTATATATAGACTGAAGCCTCACGTCAATATAATTTGACAATAATTGTAATAGCATGCTAAGAAATTCGGACCGAATATCTGCATATTAGAATAAGCTATATAGACAAGTAAAGGCGGTTGTTAGACATGTCAAAACAGAAGACCAATATGAACAACGGAGCCCTACTAGGCCTGTGCTTTTTTCTCATCATCCTCATCTCCGGCTGCTCGTCGGGTGGAGATGATCCCTCAGCTTACCCTGGAAAACTTGCTCGATACGAGTTGCTGAAGGAATATACGGCTCAGGAGGTGGCAGAGGTTATTAAGGTAGCTTTTTCGGAGACAGGTGAAGATCTTAGCGGCCTGATAAATACATCGACTGCTGTTAAAGCATATGTCGTTGAATATTATACCACAAATATTGATGGGGGGATAATCGTGGCCTCAGGCCTGGTCGCGGCGCCAAATCCCGCCACCGCAGAGTATCCGGCTGTGGCATATTTTCACGGCACGATGTTTAATAATCAGGATGTCCCGTCGAACCCTGGTCGCCCCCATAGCCAGGAGGCTCTTCCCGCCGTCGCACTATTTGCCGGTCATGGATATGTGGCGATTATGCCGGACTATATCGGGCAGGGAAGAGGAACAAAGGTGCCCCATCCCTATCTTCATGCCAGTTCGATGGCAAGTTCAACCGCAGATATGCTCTACGCGGCCCGAGAGCTTTTCACGCAGCTCAGTATAAAACTGAACTCCCGATTATTTATCTGCGGTCTGTCCGAGGGCGGGCACGCCACTCTGGCCCTCCAGAGATACCTGGAGACATCAACGGCCCCGCAACCGTTCCAGCTTACCGCTTCCGCACCTTTTGCCGGGCCTTATTCCCTCCCCAAATCGTGGGAATTTTGGCAGACTAATCCTCCGGGAGTCTCGCCGCTGGCCGCCCATCTCATTCTATCCTACGAGACGATATATGGCTTTAAGGATAGTTTAAGCGAAATTTTTAAACCGCCCTATGATGCGACCATTGTGAAGATCGATGATGGGACCCATAATGGGGAGGAAATGTATGATATGCTTCCTAAAAAATTTCAGGAATTATTACAGGAAGCTTTTCTCGGCCGGGTGAACGGCAAGACGCACCCATTCTACGGTGACATGGAGAAGAACGGTGTTTTTGAGTTTTCTCCTAAAACCCCCACCCGGTTATACCATGGCATAAATGACGAATTACTCCCTTCCTCCCTGTCGATCTTTACCCGCGATCAAATGATATCCCTTGGTGCCAAAGATGTCGAGGTCGTCATTGTCGGCCCTCAATGGTCGCACGTGTCGTCATTTTTACCCTGTATGCTCTCCGCCAAGCGGTGGTTTGATACATTCTAAAGACAAGGGAAAATCATTACCGGCAAACACAAAAAAGTACGTCGGTTAATAGGATTATCGCATCTGATGAAACCACCCCGCCATTTTTTGCTTACAAATTGGTTTAGGTTGCAGTATACTTGCCGTTATGGATCAAGAAGATCAGACCAAACAAGGATGGGCCCGGCAATTCATGGCCTGTGAACCGCGGCTCGGTGAAGCTGTGGCCGAATATGAGGACATAGGTTTCGAGGTCCGGCTTGACCCCGTTGACCTGACGGAAGAGGACGGGGTGTGCAAATCCTGCCTCAAATGGGCCCCGGAGGAATTTAAGGTAATCTACACCCGGCCGAGGAAAGATGACGACTAATTCTGAAACTCCCACCGCTGACGGGGACCTGGTCAAGGCTTATGTCCTGAACGACCGGTTCCAGGCCGATCTGATCACCGATGCCCTGGATCAGGAGGACCTGCCCTACTATTTGCAGGAGTATCGAGACACCGCCTATGACGGGATCTTTGTCACCCAAAAAGGCTGGGGCGCCATCTGGGTGGACGAAGTCAATTTGCTTAAGGCCAGGGAAATCATTTTTGGACTGGTCAGGGCTTTTGATGAGCAACCCTGACCGTGGTCCGCTCCGCCCCTCATATACTCTGTGGCTGCGGCGGCCTACTGTAATTCCGGCCGGGCTGATCACCGGGTGATGTGGATTAAAGACACACTCTTTGAGAGAGACAATGGATATTTTTGACGAAGACGATGAACTGAGACCAACTAATATGCCGAATCCCAAAGACTTAGAAAAAGAACTTTCCGACTATTTGTCCAAAAAGTATGGGAACCAGGTTAAGGTGATCTCCCCCAAGATAGTCCCGCGGGTGGCCATGACCAATATGGGCCAGGGACACGAAAAAAAGACCAGCGCCTTTGACAAAATCAATTTCAATATGAAGCCGGAAGAACTTAAGGCTTATTTGAAGAAATATATCATTAAGCAAGATGATGCCTTAGATGTTTTGGCCACGAAGATCTGCACGCACTTCAATAAAATCAGATTCCTGAAAAAACTGAAGGCCGATGATGGTCCCGGCGGTGTTGGCGCCATCAAAAATAACATCATTTTGGTGGGGCCGACCGGAGTCGGCAAAACCTATGCCATCAAGCTGATCGCCAACAAAATCGGGGTGCCCTTTGTCAAGGGTGACGCCACGAAATACAGTGAGACCGGTTACGTCGGCGGCGATGTGGAAGACTTGATCCGGGACCTGGTGGCGGAGGCCAATGACGACCTGGACCTGGCCCAGTATGGCATTGTCTACCTAGATGAAATCGATAAAATTGCCTCTTCCCGCAATCTGATCGGACATGATGTCTCCCGGTTGGGGGTCCAGCGGGCCCTGCTCAAGCCGATGGAAGAGACCGACATCAATCTCCGGGTGGCCCATGACCCTATCTCTCAATTACAGGCCATCGAGCAATACCGCAAAACCGGCAAACGGGAGAAACGGGTTCTCAACACCAAGAATATCCTGTTTATTGTCAGCGGCGCCTTCAACGGCCTGGAACAGATTGTTCAAAAACGGGTTAATCAACAACATATCGGTTTCGGCGCGGAAATCAGTTCCAAAGACGGGGCTCACCGCCATCTGATCCATGTCCGGGCGGAAGACCTGATTGAATTTGGATTTGAGTCGGAGTTTATCGGCCGGCTGCCGGTAACGGCTGTTTTTCAACTCCTCGGTGTCGACGATTTGTATGCTATATTGAAAAATCCCAACAGCCCCATCATGATGGGCAAGAAACGAGATTTCAAGTCATACGGCATCGACATCAAGTTTGAAGATGAAGCCCTGCGGAAGGTGGCGGAAATCGCGGCCCAGGAAAAAACCGGGGCCCGGGCCTTAGTCAGCGCCCTGGAGCGGATCTTGATTAAATTCGAGAAGACCCTACCATCCACGGATATCAGGGCCTTTGTGGTTACGCCCGAACTGGTTGCCCATCCGGATAGAGAGCTGAAGCGGCTGCTGACTCACGAACAGGACCTGTGTGCCAGGTACGAATGCCAGTCAGAACTGGAACGGGTCGATCTGTTGGCTGGGCTCATGACCAAAGAAGAAGAGTTTTTGGAGAATTACGGACTCCAGCTCAATCCGGCCCGGGCCGGGATGATTATCGACCACTTTGTCAGCATCGGGATAGACATGTCCCAGGCATTTGACCGATTGTTTAATTATTATAACCAAATTAAAGACTACGAGCTGCATTTCTTGGAGCGCACCAGCCTTCGGATTACCTTCAGCTTGGAAGCCCAAGACGAATTGGTCCGGACGGCCATGGAAAAATTGGTTGAACCTATCGACATTATTGCCGATATGCCCATTGACCTGGAATATGCTCTCAAGATGCTGAGTGACAAGACCGGAATGAAATCCTTCGGCCTTAGCAAAATGGCCCTCACCGATCCAGAGAACTTTCTGGAAGAAACCTATAACAACTATGACGTATCTCGATAACTATGATCGGCATATCTAAACTCTATTGCGGAACCGTAGAACCATCGGACACTTTGCGCTACGGCCGCCGCTCTTCCAGTCTCCCTTCCCATTTGCTGCAGTTCTCCGAAGACAAAAAGCCGGTTGTTGTCTGGAATGTGACCCAGCGCTGCAATCTGGCTTGCGTTCACTGCTACGCCAAGGCAGTCCGGCGGGAAGATGTTCAAAACGAATTGACCACGGCCGAAGGAAAACGCCTGCTGGATGATCTGGCAGACTTCGGGGCGCCGGTGGTCCTTTTCTCCGGTGGCGAGCCGCTGATTCGGCCGGATTTGATCGAACTTTGTGACTATGCGGTGGGGAAGGGGATGCGCGCCGTTATTTCCACCAACGGGACGCTGATCACCTCAGACATCGCCATGCGGTTAAAAGATGTCGGCCTATCCTACGTGGGCATCAGCCTCGATGGTATGGAACAGATCAATGACAAGTTTCGAGGCGTGGCCGGGGCCTTTCAGGCGGCTATGGCCGGGATCAAGAATTGCCAGGCAGCCGGGATCAAGGTGGGTCTGCGGTTTACCATCAACCGGATGAATGCCGATCAGGTCCCGGCGATTTTCGACTTGATTGAAGAGCATGATATTCCACGGGCTTGTTTCTACCATCTGGTTTATGCCGGACGGGGCAGTAATCTGATCCAGGAGGATTTGAGCCTGGCTGAAACGCGGCAGATGGTCGACTTGATCATTGACCGCACGGCCGACCTCCATGCCCGAGGCAAGCCCAAGGAAATCCTGACGGTGGATAACCACGCCGACGGCCCCTATCTCTATCTCCGAATGGTTAAGGAAAACTCGCCGCAAGGTTTCGGTCCGGCGCAATCGTCTGGGCCGGTATTCGGGAAATTGCATAATGGTAGCTCCTGGTTCGAGTTATTTAAAATAGCCCATTCCGAATAAGCCCCGACGGGGCGCTCTAGGTTAGCCCAGGGCAACGCCCCAATGCTGTTGAATTAAGGTTTTGAGGTCCGCGTCACATTTCGGCTGGGCGTCCGGCGGACCGAGTTACGAGGTTCCAACCGCCGTATAATGGAGAATTTTTATCATGTCAAATCAATCAACATTTGAGCACGATTTAATTGACAATATGCTATTTTTATGGCATAAATATATACATGAAGTGTCAAATAACACTGTATTTATAACCTATTTTGCTCAGAAAGGAATTTGTCATGATAAATGTTATGAATGTGAGAGTTTGCCCAACATGCTGATGTCAT
>JADFYA010000180.1 GCA_015233285.1 Deltaproteobacteria bacterium
ATTTGGGTAGATCCACCTCAGCGGCCGGAGTCGTCTCGATGATTCGGTCCTGGACCAGAAACCGAAAAAGAGTCCGCACGGCCGCCATCCGCCGGGCCACGGTCGAATCCTTGAAGCC
Organism: Deltaproteobacteria bacterium; assembly: GCA_015233285.1. The sequence goes on from JADFYA010000180.1 coordinate 119, forward strand.
CTGTTTTTTCAGGTCAAAGATATATGCCGTAAGATCTATCCGGGTCACGGCTTTAAGGTCGGCGATTCCCCGAACGCTCAAAAAATGCACAAACCCGAGGAGGTCCCCGTTGTAGGAAGAAATAGAATTATCGGCCAGTCCCCGCTCCACCTTCAAGAAATCGAAGAACCTGTCAAGATACTCGTCCATAGCCCATGCCTCGGAGCTTCCGGGAATAGTATTCCCCCTGGAGAACCGGCCGAACAGCGCAATATTTCTCAAGATTGATCGGGTTTGTGTTTTATCTCTGCGTCAGGTAGATCAAGGACGCCACGCTTTATTTCCATTAAGGAGACGTTCTGGCACTTGAAGTGTTCTTTTAAGTAGTTCATAGCCTTATCACCCTGGATAAGGTCACCGCAAGTGAAGATATCTACGGCGCAGTAGCCGTATTCCGGCCAGGTATGGATAGAGAAGTGGGATTCGGCAATGATGACCATGCCGCTGATACCGTGGGGGGAGAATTTATGAAAGTAAGGTTTGATAATAGACGCGCCGGAGACCCGAACAGATTCCATGATGTGGTGTTCGACGGCCTCTAAGTCGTTGATGATCTCCCGATCGCATTCGTATAGCTCGATGATAAGGTGTTTTCCTAATGATTTCATAGCGGCACCATAAGACAGGCGGTTTTAACTTAAGTGTGTCCATAGCCAATGTGCGTAACGTTGAAATGGCGTATCAAATGATAAGGAAGCCGATTCCTCTTCATGGTTTTCTCCTTTCTTGTCCTAATTGGTTAATATCCGTATAGGTTTGGCCTTTCCGCTTCGACCAAAAGGTAGTCATGATTTGAAAAGGAGCGAAGCATAGCAGAAGGTATAAAGAATAGCAATAGAAAAATTGAGCCGGGTGGTATTTTCTTGCAATACTGTAAACCCCATGTAATCTCACAGGAATTGTTCACATAAGAGCATCCGGACATTAACCTTGACCGTTTACCGGGCTGATTATTCTTCTACCGGCAAATATCCCTTGCGCCCGTGTCCTCTTTTGGGTAATGTTGCGGTCAACCTCCCCCAGATCCGGGTCAAACCCGAACCCGACCGGGGTGACGTTACCCGACGGACAAAAAACAACCCCCACCACGGACGGATGCCTCGAACAGGCCTAATTGGTTCTTTGGAAATGACTTTGGGGGCTAGCGACCTCCTGACCCTCTTGCTGACACGTAACTATCCGTATTTCCCAGGGCGCTGCCCTTGGGCTAACCTAGAGCGCCCCTCCGGGGCTTGTTTGGAATTGACTATTTTAGAAGATTTAGCTCATTTTTCTTTCACTTAAGTCAATGACATTGACCAGCAACACGCAACCCGCAACACGTAACCCGCAACACGTAACCAGCAACCCGCATCAAGGGGACGACCATGCGCACAGAAAACTGGCTTATTGAATTCTTCGGCCGGTGCCGAGCTCATATGTTTAAGATCAAGAAGACCATCGTGTCCACCCAGTCGCGTTTTCAGAATATCTTGATCGCCGATGTGGACCATTTTGGTAAGGCTCTGTTTCTGGACGGAGTACCCCAGTCTGCTGCCCTGGATGAACACATTTATCACGAAACATTAATCCATCCCGCCCTGGTGGCCAATGGCCGGCCCAAAAAAGTCTTCCTGGCCGGGGGTGGCGAAGGTGCCGTAGTTCGGGAGACCCTGAAGCATAACTCAGTGGAAAAAGTGCTCATGATCGACATCGACGACATCATGGTCGACATGGCCAGGCAGCATCTCTATGAATGGCACCAGGGCGCCTTTGATGACCCTCGGGTGGAGCTGAAACATGAGGACGCCCGCGGTTACCTGGCCACGGCGAATGAAAAATTCGATTGCATAATCATGGACTTGACCGACCCATTCGAGGGCAGTCCTTCGGCCGGACTGTTCACCCTGGATTTCTATAACATCGTCAAATCCCGTTTGAATGAGGGAGGCGTTTTTGCCGCCCAGGCGGAGCACGCCCTGATGGGTGAGCAATACGCCCACGTCTCCATCATCAAGACCTTGAAACAGGTCTTTAAATACGTCATGCCCTACTATACCATGATCTATTTTTACCGGGTCATCTGGGGATTCGTCTTGGCCAGCGACAGCCCCCTGCCTGAAATCATGACCCCGGCCCACGTGGACGCCACGGTTGGTAACCTGAACGCGGGATTGAAGTTCTATGACGGCGAAACCCACACAAACTTGTTTTCGGCTCCCAAATACCTGCGCGATGACCTGAATAATCCCGATTTTGGCATGATTATCAGCGACTCCAGACTATTGAACCTTCCCAAACCCGGATCATGCAACATTTAGGCATTGGCGGATATGATCAGAACATGAACAACCATGGGCCAGACGGGCGTCCAACCAGGAGTTATCAGGCGGGAGTGAAAAGATGAGCTCAAATAACTGGATCATTGATTATTCAAAAAAGAACCGGTCCTTCATGTATGAAGTCAACCGGGTTATCGTCCAGACCGAATCACCTCACCAGGAGATTATCATCGCTGATACGCAATTCTTCGGCCGGGCTGTTTTTCTCGACGGGATGGCCAGGTTATCAGGTTTGGATAGACAGGTTTACTACGAAGCTTTGGTGCATCCAGCCATGCTGGCCCATGCCGGTCCCCGGCGGGTGTTCGTGGCCGGCGGCGGTGAAGGATTGATCTTGAACGAGATCCTAAAACACTCTTCGGTGGACCGGGTTGTTCTGGCTGAACGGGATGAAACCCTGGTCAGGTTGGCTAAGGAACATCTCCAGGACTGGCTCCAGGGGGTATTTGATGATTCACGGGTGGAGGCGATCTACCGGAACCCCAGGGATTATCTGGCCAACACCGAGGATTTCTTTGATGTTATCTTCATCGATGTTAAGAGCGATTTTGAAGAGTTTCCATCTCCTTTCGCCACCTCTGAATTTTATGCTCTGGCCAAATCCCGATTGGCTGCCGGAGGCATTCTGGCCACCATTGCCGAGCATACCGAACCCGGTTTTCACCTCCCCTTGGTTTCCATTATTAAAACCCTGAGCCGGCTTTTTGAAGGCGTCGTTCCTTACCACACGCCCGTTACGCTTTTTGCCGATATCAATGCTTTTGCCCTGGCCGGGCCGGCGGGCCTCAAAGACCGGTGCACCGCGGCCGAGATCGGCCGGGCCATCACCCAGAGGAACTTGAAGCTCAAGCATTATGACCCTGAATCTCACCAGGGCATGTTCGCTATGCCGAAACACATCCGGACCGCCCTGGCCGATCCTCATGCCGGTGGTATACTTCATGAACAATAAAAAGCCAACGCGGGAAGAGTAGGGGGGGTGGGGAGAGTGGGCCCCTGAATCAGGTTACCCCCTTGGCTTTCCGTTATCAACAACAAATAATTTTGTTCTTGACAAGTGAGCTTTAATTTGTCATTATACTGATAATGAATATCAATAACAACAGAAGGCAATGATCACACCTAACGCTAAAGAGATTTTTAGAGGCTATATCAAAGCCAAGGGCCTCCGCCACACCTGGCAAAGGGACACGATTATCGATGCCTTCCTGTCGGCCGCCGGGCACCTCACCGTGGATGAACTGTTTCAGATCGTCACCCGGATCCATCCCGGGATAGGTTACGCCACGGTCCACCGGAACTTGAACTTAATCCGGGAATGCGGCCTGGCTGACGAAATAAAAATCGGCAATGAAAAAACCAGGTTTGAGCCAACCTGCGGACGGACCCACCATGACCATCTCATCTGTTTGAAATGCAAATGTTTTATTGAGGTGAACAACAACCAGATCGAACAGCTCCAGGAGAGGCTGGCCGAGGCGAACGATTTCCTACCTCTTCGGCACAAGTTGGAAATATACGGTCTTTGCAAGAATTGTAGGTGACATTTTTTAAAAACTCTTTTTAATGATAATGAATATCGTTATAGATAGTGCATGGAGCCAAAAGACCTGATCTGAGCAATTCTGTTTATGGCGATTATTCTCCTGGTTATGAGCCATGTTGCCATAGCCGGAACATGATATTGAACCCTGGCGGACCTGTCCTAACTTGAAGAGGTGGATAACGTGCGGAATCGAAAGCGAGAGAAGGAAGAACACTTAGAACGATTGTGGGGAATGAAAGAGGGAGAGCAGGAAGCCGTCGAGTACCTGGAAGATTCCATGAAAGGCGACTTCGATGCCCAGTTGGTGGAAGAATTGGCCGTAGACGGGATGGTGGCGTTAAGTGAGGGAAATAGAAAAATTGTTCTAACCGAGTCGGGAGAGAAAGAGGCCCGCCGGATTATCCGGGCGCACAGGATAGCAGAGCGACTGCTTCACAATGTCTTGGGCGGAGAATTTGAAACCGGTGCCTGTGAATTTGAACATACCGTTACTTCGGAACTGGTGGACAGCATCTGTATCCTCTTGGGACACCCCCGGACCTGTCCCCACGGCATGTCCATCCCGGAAGGCGAGTGCTGCCGCCGCTCCGAACAGACAACACGCAACATGGTTATCCCGTTAACTGAAGCTGAATTGAATCAATCGGCCCGCATTGCCTATATCAATTGCCGAGACGACCATCTGCTCCATAGACTTGACGACCTCCAGGTCAGGCCCGGAATCAATGTTAAGCTGCACCAGCGCTATCCATGTTTTGTGATCGAATGTGAAGGGGCCAGCATTGCCCTGGATGAGGACATCGTGGCCTCCATTTGTGTCTGGTCCCAGGGACCGCCGGCTGAACGTCCCAAGCTGGATCTCTCGTCGAAGGAAAAGAGGCCTGGTCCCTGGTGGTCTAAGGGGTTTATGCCCGGGCGGAAGCGGCCCGGCAAGATTTAGAAGCCGTGGTCATGAAATGCAAAAGTTTTGTTCTGAACGATTATGCCCTTTATCTCAATTTTTCTGAAGAGGATCAAGATCATGTCAACCGCAACAAAAGCCGACCCAAAGGTCATGATCGTCGGGTTACCCAACACCGGGAAGAGCCATGTTTTTATCAATTTAAGCGGACAATATACGGCCGTGGCCAATGCCCCGTTAACCACCATAGACATGAAACGAGCCCGGTTCAAAATCGAAGAACAGGTCTATGAAATAATCGACACCCCCGGCCTACTGAGTATCTATTCGTATTCCGAAGAAGACAAGCTGGTGCGAGAGGCGATTTTTTCCGAGCCGCCCGATGTGATCATCCAGTGCATAGACGCCAATCGTTTGAAACAATCGTTAGTCTTGACCATCGAGCTGATTCTTACCGGCATCCCTCTGATCATTTCCTTAAACGCACTCGATGAAACAGCCCGAAAAGGGATCTGGATTGACTCCCCAGGTCTGTCCGGGCTGCTAGGCGTTCCCGTGGTGGAATCCATTCCCGTGGCCGGTGGTGGCGTCAGTGAATTAAAGGCGGCCATTGCCAGAGCCAAACCTGGAAAATTATCTGCTGTCAGCTACGGCCCTGTGATCGATCAGGGCTTGATGGTTTTGGCGTCCAAGCTGCCTGAGCACATCCATTTCCGCCACCTGGTGGCTTTTCTCTTGATGAGGCAGGATCCGCTGGTTATGGAGTACTTACAAAAAACTTGCGGCAGTGAGATCCTGACCGAATTAAAGCAAGAGATGGAAAATCTATCCGGGCAATTTCTCGGGGGGCTTAATCGGGCTATTGACAAACACCGAAGCTCCTGGATCGATGATCTGGTGGAAAAGGTTGTAAAAAGGCAGAAGGTTTCCCAAAAAGAAGTGTATCAAACGATAGCCCGATTGACCCGGCATCCCATCTTTGGGCCACCGATTCTGGTAGTGATTTTATCGATAATGTTTATGTTGGTGGTGCATGTGGCTAATGGTATCTCCGAGTGGTTGAACAATAAGCTCTGGGTCCCGGTGGAGGCAATCCTGTCCAAGGTTTTGCCCGCCGGTTTCTGGCATGATTTTTTTATCGGCGATTATGGGGTTATTTCCCTGGGGCTGGTCAACGCTCTGCTGACGGTCCTGCCGATTTTAACGGTCTTTCTTTTGTTGCTCAATACCTTGGAAGATACAGGCTATATTCTCAACCTGTCGGTCCTGACGAAAAGAATCCTGGAAAAACTTGGGCTGGGCGGTGAAGGATTAATCACTCTGGTGCTTGGTTTTGGCTGTAAGGCTATGGCCACTTTGACGGCCAGGACTATTCCTTCAAAAAGAGAAAAATATATCGTGATTTTTTTGTTGTCCTTCGCCATCCCTTGTGCTCCTCAATTGGGTCTGGACATAAGCGTTCTGGGTCTCATGGGATGGAGCGCCTTTATGATCGTGTTTGCCGTCTTGGTCTTGTCGGAAATATGCGCCGGTCTTTTGTTGAATCGGTTCTTAAAGAGAACTGAACTTAACCTGGCATTTATTCAGGATCTTCCGCCTATTCGGCTACCCAAACTCAAATGGGTTTTGAAGAAGACCTATTTTCGTTTATACTCGTTTCTTCGGGAATCCCTTTTGGTTTTTCTTCTGGCCGCCGTCGGGTTATTCACTCTTGATAAGCTTGGATTGTTGGAAGCGAGTAAAAGGCTGCTGAGGCCGTTGATCCAGGGGTTGCTCGGACTTCCCCTGGCCATGGTCGACGTTATGATTCTCTGTTTAGCCAGAAATGAAGCCGGCGTGGGGCAGGTCATCAACCTCGTCCGCAAAGGCCAGCTCAACTATGTCCAGTGTATTGTGGCCGTGATTCTCACGACAATGGCTTTCCCTTGTTTCGCCACGTTCACCGCGATGGCCAGGACACTCGGGGTTAAGAGCGCCATCCTGATGGCCTCGGCCATTTTTATCACCGCAGTTTGTATGGCCGGTCTTCTGAATTGGGTTTTGGTGGTGTTTGTCTGAAAACAGTGATAAACCAGGGATAGAAGTCAAGTTATAGGACAATCTGCCGGCAATTCTGATTTTGACCCTGATGCCTTTGTACGTTCGGCAGCCCATATGTATCATGCTGTATTATAACCTGAGTTCGACGAGTTTGTTAATTAACCACCAGAAATGTATCCGCAGATTTTGCAGATGAACGCAGATGGAAAAGCCCCATGGACCTATTTGGGGCCCTAATCTGCGCAAATCGGTTCAATCTGCGGATTGAATTATGGCCCTTGACAGGCTGACCTGGGCTTAGGAGGCTTTTCGGTATTTTTTTGCCCCAAGTTCACCATGGTCAGCCCATATATCACGCAGATTAGTGTTACAATAAGTTCCTCTGACAACAGCT
>JADFYA010000181.1 GCA_015233285.1 Deltaproteobacteria bacterium
AGATGGGATTCGACCAAATAAATACCCGTGTTGATCTCTTTTACACAAAGTTGATCAGAGGTTGCATCCTTATGTTCAATAATGGCCGAAACCGACCCATGATCGTTTTTTATAATCCGGCCATACCCTGAAGGATCGTCAACCTGGACAGTCATAACACTAAGGACCGCAGATGTTTCCAGATAACGGCGGTAGAAGTTTTCGAGGGTACCCTGTTCCAACAACGGCACGTCGCCACACAAGATAATAACCGGGCCGTCAAAAGCCGCCATCACATCAGCACAGCACTTGACCGCATGACCTGTTCCTCGTTGGGATTCCTGAAGGACCATAGTCAGATTCGGATTATCAAAGATTTGCCGGACCCGCTCGGCCTGATACCCGATGACCACATAAATGCTATTGAGATCACAGAGTAACAAAGTATCAATGACATAAGAAAGCATCGGCCGGCCGGAAAGAGGATGAAGGACTTTGGCCAGGCCGGATTTCATCCGAGTCCCTTGGCCCGCAGCTAAGACAATGGCAGAAACATCTTTCAACATTTCACCCGGAACAAAAAAAAAGGGCAAGACCTGGGCGGCCCTGCCCTAAGGAATCAAGTTAAACGTCACATTTTCTTTTTGGACGCGATGCTTATTCTAGCTATGGCCCGTCGCAAGGCAGCCTCAGCTCGGGCGAAATCAACAGCCTCATCTTTTATGGCTTGAGCCACTCGTTTTTCAGCTCTTTCTCTGGCCCGTCTGGCCCGCTCAAGGTCGATCTTTTCCGGTGGTTCGGCCGCATCTGCGAGGATCGTCATCTTATTGTTGGACACCTCAGCAAAACCGCCTGAGATAAAAAGACGTTCCTCATCTTTACCGACCCGATACCTCATTTCCCCAACCTGCAATGAGGTCAAAAACGGAATGTGACTAACCAGCACGCCGAATTCGCCCATTACCCCCGGGGCGACAGCAATATCGACGACTTTGCTGACGACCATCTTGCTGGGCGTAACCACCTCCAGCAGCAGCCTATGTTCCAAGTGCTTCTCAGTCATTTAATCACCGTCCCTTTTTTACGGCTATCATCCGGCCATCTTTTTGGCTTTGGCAACAACTTCTTCAATCCCGCCAACCATGTAAAAAGCCTGTTCGGGAAGGTCATCATATTTTCCGTCACAAATGTCCTTAAAGCTTCGCACGGTTTCAGGGACCGACACAAACGCGCCGGGAGTCCCGGTAAATTGTTCGGCCACGTGAAATGGCTGAGACAGGAACCGTTGAATTCTTCTGGCCCGAGCCACCGTAACCTTATCTTCATCGGATAGCTCGTCCATGCCCAAGATAGCGATAATGTCCTGGAGGTCCTTATATTTTTGAAGGATCTGTTGGACCCGCCGGGCGGTGAGGTAGTGTTCCTCGCCGACATAGTTGGGATCGAGAATTCGAGAGGAGGAGTCAAGCGGATCAACCGCCGGATAGATGCCCAATTCGGCGATAGGCCGGGAAAGAACGACCGTCCCGTCTAAGTGAGCAAATGTCGTGGCAGGGGCCGGGTCAGTCAAGTCGTCGGCGGGAACATAAACGCACTGGACAGACGTAATGGAGCCCTTTTTGGTTGAGGTAATCCGTTCCTGGAGTTCACCAAGGTCGGTACCCAGAGTCGGTTGATACCCAACGGCCGAAGGAATACGGCCAAGCAAGGCTGAAACCTCAGCGCCGGCCTGAGTAAACCGGAAGATGTTGTCAACGAACAAAAGAACGTCTTGTCCCTGTTCATCCCGGTAGTACTCTGCTGCGGTCAGTGCAGATATGGCCACCCGGGCACGCGCTCCAGGCGGTTCGGTCATCTGACCGTAAATCAAAGCGGCTTTATTGATAACGCCGGATTCTTTCATTTCCAAGTAGAGATCGTTTCCTTCACGCGTTCTCTCTCCGACGCCGGCAAAGACGGAAATACCACCGTGATGCATGGCGATATTGTGAATCATTTCCATCATCACGACCGTCTTACCAACACCGGCCCCGCCGAACATCCCCATCTTACCGCCACGAGGAAAAGGAACCAGCAAGTCGATAACTTTGACGCCCGTCTCCAAGACTTTGACGGTTGTATCTTGGTCGACGAAGGCTGGAGCATGGCGATGGATCGGCATGTATATGTCGGACTTGATCTCGCCCAACCCGTCCACCGGCCGGCCGACCACGTTCAGCACCCGGCCCAGGCAGGAGTCGCCAACCGGCATCATGATCGGATTGCCCGTATCGGTAACTTCCATCCCCCGGACTAAACCATCGGTGGTGTCCATGGCGATACACCTAACAACGTTGTCTCCAAGATGCTGGGCCACTTCAATGATAAGATTACCGGGCTCATCACTAATTGCAGGGTTGGATATACTTAAGGCAGTCAAAATCGATGGGAGCTTACCTTCCTCAAACTCCGCATCAACCACTGGCCCGATGACCTGATTTATTTTGCCTACGTTCATATTTTTTCACGGCCTCCCAGGAGTTTTAAGTAGTTTTATTCTTAGAATATTACTTCAACGCCTCAGCGCCGCCGACGATGTCCATCAATTCCTTGGTTATAGCCGCCTGCCGGGCTTTGTTATAAACCAGGGTAAGATTTTGGACCATTTCATTGCAGTTTTTGGTGGCGTTATCCATAGACGCCATGCGGGCGGCATGTTCACTTGTCTCGGTCTGCAAGAAGGCATTATATATTTGTACACTTATGTGCTTAGGCAGCAGGTCGATCATCAGGCTTGCGGCTGAAGGTTCACACAAGTATTCCAAGGTGGGACCAAATTGGGCTGCCTCCGATTGGTCCGGCGGAGTAATGGGAAGGAGCTTAACCACATCAGGCACCTGCTTGCTCATACCCAGAAATCGGGAGTAAACCAGGTACACCTCGTCAACTACCGGTTCAACTTCACCCAAAAAAGCCTTTATAAAGGAGTTGGCGATGTTGTTGACAAGTCCAATTTCAACCCGGCCCAAAACACCAACATATTCAGCGTTGATGGGGTACGGCTTTCTGCGGAAGAAATCTCGCCCTTTTTTGCCGATGCAGGTCAAGTCAACTTCCATACCCGCAGCCTGCTTTTGTTTGAGCAACTTCTCCGCCCGATTTATGAGATTCATATTAAAACTACCGCACAGTCCCCGATCGGAGGTCATTAAGACCACACGGATCCTTTTAATCTCTTCCTTGGGAGTCAGCAGCGGATGAATATCGGGCTCTAAACGTGAGGACAAATTGCCCAGGACCTCGGAGAACTTACGAGCGTATGGCTCGAAGTTTTCCATTTTAGCCTGGGCCCCCCGCAGTCTTGCGGCAGCCACCATATTCATGGCCCGAGTGATCTGTTTGGTCTTTTTTACCGCCCCAATTTTTCTAAGAACATCTTTTAGAGTCGCCATAGGTTATCTTTCAGTCCGTTTGCCGGCTAGTTAGTTACGGTTGAAACACCTGTTTGAACTCTTTAAGAGCGTTAATCAGTTTTTCTTCTAACGCCGGTTCAATTTTCTTCTTGTCTGCGATTTCTTTGAGAAGATCCGGGTGTTTTGTTTCCATGAACTCCAGCATCTGACTTTCATAAGCAGCCATAGATTCAACCGGATGCTCATCGAGAAAGCCTTTGGCCCCAGCAAACAAAATGGCGATTTCATGCTCGGCCAGCATAGGTTTATATTGCGGTTGCTTCAACACTTCAACCAGACGGCGGCCGCGATTTAATTGAGCCAAGGTATTCTTATCCAAATCTGAGCCGAACTGGGCAAAGGCTTCCAGCTCCCGGTATTGAGCCAGATCCAAACGCAAACTGCCGGCCACCTGTTTCATGGCTTTGGTTTGAGCGGCGCCGCCGACTCGAGAGACCGACAGACCGACATTGATGGCGGGTCTGACACCGGAGAAGAACAGGCTTGGTTCGAGGTAAACCTGACCGTCGGTAATGGAAATAACGTTGGTCGGAATGTAAGCGGACACGTCACCGGCCTGAGTTTCAATGATCGGCAGAGCGGTTAAGGAGCCGAATCCCAGCTTTTCATTTAATTTGGCGGACCGTTCCAACAGCCGAGAGTGGTTGTAAAAGATGTCGCCGGGGAAAGCCTCACGTCCCGGTGGCCGCCTGAGCAGCAGGGAGACCTGACGATAGGCTACGGCTTGTTTTGACAGATCGTCGTAAATGATCAAGGCGTGACGGCCGCTGTCTCGATAGTATTCGCCGATGGCGCAACCGGCATAGGGGGCAATGTACTGCATGGTGGCCGGGTCACTGGCGCAGGCGGCCACAACGGTGGTGTACTCCATGGCGCCATGCTGTTTAAAGACGTCCACGACCTGGGCGACCGTGGATTTCTTTTGGCCGACGGCGACATAGATACAATAAACATCAGTATTCTTCTGATTCAGAATGGCATCGACACAAACCGCCGTCTTGCCGATCTGCCGGTCACCGATGATCAATTCACGTTGGCCGCGCCCGATGGGAGTCATGGCATCGATGGCCTTGATCCCGGTATACATGGGTTCGTTGACCGGCGACCGGGCGATAACGCCTGGGGCAACCAGTTCCATCCGGCGAAACTCTTTGGCATCGATGGGCCCCTTGCCGTCAATAGGCAAACCGACGGCATCAATAACCCGGCCCAAGACCGCATCGCCCACGGGGACTTCAGCAATGCGCCCGGTCCTTTTGACAGTGTCGCCTTCTTTGATCTGGCTGACATCGCCCATAATGGCCACACCGACGTTATCCTCTTCCAGATTCAGGCAAAGGCCGAAAATACCGCCGGGAAACTCAAGCATTTCCATGGCCATGGCCTTTTCAACACCATATACCCGGGCGATGCCGTCGCCGACGGATAGAACGGTGCCCGTTTCGGAGACCTCTACCTTCTTATCATAATCCTTGATTTGGCCTCTTATAATCTGGCTTATTTCTTCAGCTTTGATTTCCATCAGGCAAACTCTCCCATTTTTAGAGATTCTTTCAAAGTCGCCAGTTGCGTCCTAACGCTTCCATCAAAGATGAGGTCGCCGACTTTAGCAGTCACCCCACCGATCAACGAGGGATCAATAGCAACATCAACCTCGACCCTTTTTTTGGTTACTAGCTCAAGGGCCGAGATAATCCTTGTCCGAGCATCTGTCGTCATCTCAACCGCGGAAGTGATATGAGCCCTGACAACGTTTGATATCGCGTCGGTAAGTTGGTGATAGTACTTAGTTATATATTGGATATAACCAATTCGGCGTTTCTCCAAGAGCAACTGCAAAAAATTATTAGCAATTATAGATAAACCAAGTTTATCCAACACGGCCCGCAAGACCATTTTTCTGGTCTCTTGATCGAATATTGGATTTGAGACGGCATGCAGGAAATCCGGGCTTTCTAGACACAGTTGGGAAAAAATATCCAGTTCTTGTCCATAGAGCTGGAGGTTACCGTCCTCCGTTCCGATATTCAATAGAGCCTTGGCGTAACGTTTGGAGATAGATGTGTTGGTCAATTTGTCTCCCCCACTTTCGAGATGAAGTCATCAATCAGGCGAGCGTGGTCCGTCGGCTGGATTTCTCTTTCTAGGATATCTTTGGCAGTACGGGCGGCCAGGTCGGCAATCTCAGTGCGGAGAAGATTTTTGGCGTTACTAATTTCTTGCTTGATAGTATTTTGCGCCTGTTCTTGAATTCGCTTGGCCATCAGCTTGGCGCCGGCAATAATTCTTGCCCTTTCCGCCTCACCTTGGAGCCGGAACTCCTGGATGATTTTGTCCCGTTCTCCTTTGAGGACGGACAACCTCTGCTCATATTCAAGGTAGGCCAGCCGAACAGATTCCTTCTTCGCTTCGATATCTTCCAACGTTCGTTTGATATCCTCCCGGCGGTGGCTGAAGAATTCCTTTATGGGCTTCCGGAGGACATAGATCAAGATACCCAGCAGCAGTATAAAATTAACTGCTCTCTTAACCAGATCCCAAATCTTGGCGGAGTCAACGGCGCCTTCGGGGCCCCCATCGCCGGAGGCCAGCGCCACAGAGTAAAGACCCACCAGTAGAACGGCGGCCAAGGCCGTCGGCCAACCTTTTTTAATTATAGACTTCATCCGATTTGATTTTATCATTTTATCCCTCTACCTAGAATCTTCTCGGCCATAGCCGTGGAAAAGGTCTCTGCCTGCGTCTCCAGTGATTTCTTGGCCTGGGAGAATTCGTCGGACATCTGGGCCGTTATCTTCTTCATTATTTCATCGGCCTTTTGATTCGCCTCTTGCAGTAATGATTTTTCGTCTTCCTTTGCTGAGGATTTGAGTCTGCTCTTTTCTTCCAACCCTTTCGCCTTGGCCAGGTCGAGGGCAGCCTTGATTTCTTCTTTCTTGCGGTTGATACTTTGCTCGAACTTATTTAGATCATTCTGCAAAGTTGCAATCCTTTGGCTGCGCTTCCGCAAGATTTCTCGGATCGGCCGATAGAGGAACATGTTTAAGAGCCAGACCAGAATGAGGAAATTTCCCATCTGGATGAATAGGGAAACGTCAATGCTAACCATGAATCACCCCGCTGGTGGAAATATTGATTAATAGGTTAGATTAGTTGTAAAAACAGCACGCCAAACGGAAAAAACCATTACCTTATTTTGGTTCATCTGTCAAAGGTTTTTTTGAAAATGAACCATTTTTTTCCCCTGCTTTGGCGCAACTCGCTGAGCTTCTTGGACGTCATGCCCGGCTATCCAGGCATTTGGGAACATCATACCGGTCTCTCAGGACCAACCGATTCTCCGCCAAGGGGTGAATCCACTCTATCGGGCTCAGACATTTTAGAAAAACCTTCAAAAATGGCTCCTTCGTCGATGACCAGGCAGGGAGTTTCCACCTTTCCATAAAATCGCCCCGGCTCCTTTATTTCAACTCTTTCCCGGATAAATAGATCACCTCTCATCTCACCGCTGATAATCACTACATCCGCCCGCACCTGAGAATTAATCTTGGCCGTCTGGCCGATAATTAAAACCCCAGAGGAATTAATTTCTCCGGTGAAAAGTCCATCGACTTGAACCGTACCGGTAAAAGTGAGCTTCCCTTCCGATTCCGTGTCTTTGCCCAGGAAAGCTTTAATCTCTCCGGTCTTATGCTTCTGGAACCTGTTCTTCATGTTCGGAATCTCCCTTAATCGTGCCTTTTGCCCCCGACCCGGCCCAACAACCTCTTTCGGTTGAGGCTTCGGACTCAGGGGCGAATCCCGGTAAGCAAAACCCGTCAAGATGTTTCTTGCCCACTCCCTGCGGAATGAAAAATGAACCGTCTCATGCTGATATTCATGAGTATCCCTAGAGAAATCATGGTAGAGATGACCGATG
>JADFYA010000182.1:0-385 GCA_015233285.1 Deltaproteobacteria bacterium
CCTCAGTCAACTTCCACTCCCCACGGCCTACTATCTCCAGGATAAAGTAGTGATTGAAATGGTCAGGCCGGTTGCACCTCAGCCGCCAGTGATCCCCGTCATTTCTCAAGCCAGCGGTATACCCGGTTATCGGGCGGATCTGATTTTGGATGGTCCGAATCTCTTGAATTGCCATCATGGCGTTACCCTCCTATGGATGTTGGCCCCGTAGGGCCGGTTGGCTGGCCTAGTTGGCTGCAATCTGAAGCGTCTGCCCAATTTGGTGAGGTGACCGGGTTAACACCCAAATAGTTCCGTTTTGCATGGCCAGGTCAGCCGTGTCGTCTTCCATGAAGGACCGGACTATCTCGTCCAGGTCTTCAGTTCGTTCATGCCCCTTCAGGGT
>JADFYA010000182.1:455-5322 GCA_015233285.1 Deltaproteobacteria bacterium
GGTGGTTAGTTCAGCGGAATCGCTCGCACTTTCGATTTTAGAATAACCGATCTCGACGAAAATGTCAATCGCAAAATCGAAAATTGTCGATGGCAAATTAGCTGCCTAATGCCCCATAAAAGGTGACGGGTGAGGTGATCGGACTGCCGGGTAGCCGGGGTCTGGTGGCCTGGTCATCCAGCCGGGTGAGGTAGCCGTGGTCGGGGTGACTGTGGCCTGGGCCTGCCTGCGTCCGGCTGGTCCTACTGGTCTGGTCTGCCTGGTCCGCATGGGGCCTGACCGGCAGGGGACCCCACCCCGATTAGGCGCGCCCGGTCTCGCTCCATGCTATATAAATATAGGGCTGCGTCTCTATTCAGACCCAAAAAATTGGAACCCCTTGGGGACCCCTAAGCCATCCCGCTAAAGAGCCTCGTCTCCTTCGGCCATGCCTGCTGGATAAAAAGGGAACCCTTAACCGATGTTCCAAATGAACCTTGTCGCCCGACCATGCCCCTGGGCCGGAAAGAAAAGAGGACTCCACCGGGCCTTTTTCAAAGGGGTCCCTACCCGAACCTAACCACGTCCCGACCCCAGCCTTGCCCCCAATCCGTTTTCTGCCGAAGCGTCGGATATTCCAGGGCAGGTCCGTTTTGAGGCCACGTGGTCGGCTTCATCCCCCCTGTTTTTTGGGGGGCCGGTGGCTGTTGCGCCGGGGGCTCCTGCCCCAAGACGGATTGATTGCCGGAAAACCAATTGGTCGGCGATGTAAAAGCCCGCTGGGCTCTCTGTTGCGCCATCTCGGGGTCAATCCCGCTTGGGCCGTAGGACAAGCCCTGGGCTAGTTGCTGGGCATTAGTGGCCCCGCCCGATCGCCAGCCCTCGACCTGGGGGCGACCGTACTTTTGCCAATAGTGTTCGTCGATTAGGTCGGGGTCCAGACCCCGCTTTTGCCATTCTTGCAAGTAATCGCCTGGGCTTCGCCCCAGAACACTTTGGCCGCTGTCGTCAAAATCACCATAAGTCATTTTTCCCTATCCTTCCCGGCCCGTCGCCTGGTGTTCAACATCCAGATGTTTGCCAGGTGGCGTGACAATTCACCACCATTAGCGATTGGATACTATATAATATTTGACTGGTAAAGTCAATAAAATAATCCAGCCTTATAAAGAGATAAACAGTCGTAATGACATGGAGAAGACAAGGCTAATGGGGTCCCCTCCGGCCTCGTGGTTTTGGTTCCATCCGGTAGCGTGGCTGGGGGTCACCAAAGTAAAAAGGTCCTATCTTACCCCGGTCATTGGTGGTCTAGTCTGCTTTCGCCTCTGATTCCAGTGAGCTGGAACAGGTGTAAAAAAATTATACAGCAACCTCAACCACCTGATCCCTCATTTGGGCTAAACAGATGAATATCTAAATAAGGAATGATTACTATTCTCAATGCTAAGTGTTGCAAAATGAAACACTTTTAAAATACTACGCCAGTTAACGACTTGGCCCCGGATAGGTTATGTCAAATTAGATATAATAAAATGGCAAATAAATTAAGAGTTTATACGCCGAGGGTGATAGATTGGTATTTTTGGCATCTATCTACTCTCAGTAAAATGCCGCAAGTTGACGTTTAGCCTACGATTGACCAGTTCATCCGTCGCATTTGGCATAAAGCCGGTCGATAACCGTCCGTTGTTTCTCGGATAACTGCCGACCGGTCAATATCCGATCATGGACGCCCTGGGCGAAATCTTGCTCCCAAGGGGTTAAATAGTCCCAACTTTCTTTGATGATTTCGATTTTGGCCAGCCAGCTTGTCGGTGTTGGCCTGGCCGTCGATATCGCCGACATGAAAATGGTGACCACGGGTTTTGGCTGAATAACCTCACGCCAGGTCCAGCCACCTTCTTTCAAGAGCGCATTGGCCTTTCTGATAGCGTTCAGGGCCTCGCCGTCATGGGCGGAATCACTCATGCCTGCGAACTTGATCAGTCGGTCAACAATCTTAGCCGGGATAGGTGTCATGGCGATACTTCCAATGGCCCCAACAATGGCGCCTGTCGGCTCGATATTCGCCGCCAATCTTTGGACGCCAGGGTGATATCAACATCCGCTCTATCGGGCCTGCGTCTGCACCTCAACCCGGTGAGCTTGGCCGCGACAATCACCGCGCCATGTGAGATTTTGACATCCGGCATCGTTTTGGAGACCTCATTCAGAAGAACATGGGAGCTTACACTCGTCCGCCTGGGCCGATCATGGAATTGACTCAAGAAGTCCACGCAGACCTGAATCGTTTTCAAGGCGTCGGAAGTTAGAAACCCGCCGTGGTCCGGTGTCCAATAGCCTTCGTCCAAGGTTTTGAATCCGCTTACTGTGAGACCGGGTTCATCCCGGAGAACTTTCCGAATCTGGCCGATGGTGACGTTCATTACTCACCCCCGATAGTTGAGTTGACCGGTTCCGGCCTCCATTTGAAATCCTTCCTGGCCTGGCCCGCCGGAACTCGGTCGAAGAACCGACACATTGCCCGGCTGTAGGGCTGACTGATAAACCTGTCACGGTGGCTTGAAAACGGTGCCGGTCTAAAACAGAAGATCAACTCTGGTTTCTCGTGCCACAAAAAAAAGCTACAAGCGCCACAACTCAACTCGGGTGAGATACTGATAGAGGTGGCCGGGCCGGGCATGAATAGCGCGTCCATCACCGGCTGTGGTAACTCCCGGATTTCACCGTGCCGAAACTCTTCGTGGCACTCCAGCATCAAATGATAGATCCGGTTGTACGCCGCCCTAATCCGAGCTTCGCCGCCAGGTTTACGGAGAACATCAACCCAACCGTGGGCGTCCCGAATCCCGGTCGCTAATTTGAACTCGGCCAGCCGGGTTTCCGGGAGTTCGGAAAATGCCTGCTCGACCAGGGTGGACGCTGACCGATAGAAATCTACAAGGCATCTGGTTCGCTCGGCAGGTTTCGGCGCGGTGAATATCGTTTCCGCCGCTGTCACCACGGCAGGTTCCAGATTTTCTTTTTTTAATTCTTGGATAAGGGATTTGATCTCGGTTAGATCCATCGGTGTTTCCCTTTATATTTCTGCGACTTGACTTTCTTGAATTTTCTTGAAAACCCATGTCAAGAACCTATTTCGCTGAAATGACTGAACATGAAACCAATTTCAGGAAAAACTTGAAAACTTGACGTGTGTCCTAATCTATTTTTCCAAGTTTTTGGTCACCAAAGGATGTGTCTAAAATCAGTCAAACATCATTTCAAGTTTTCAAGTATTCATTATTTTAATTATTTTATAATAATAAATATAATAATATTAAGAAGTTGACTATGGTGAATTTCTTGAAAACTGTTTTCAAGTTTTTTCAAGTTTTTCAAGTAACTGTTTTTATTCGGCCATATAATAGACCCAGTCGCCTCTATTCTTTGGTGTAGCGTCAATTTTGATCCGACCCTTTTCAGCCAGGGCTTCAAGAACATATTCAACCTGTTTGGTGCCCCCACCCAACTTGCATAGGGTCATCAGCTTTGCCCGCTTCAGATTTCCGTTGTTTTTGGCCAGTACGGTCATAACCTTCCGCTCTTTAGCCTGGTGCGGACTTTCCCCAAGATCATTCGCCAGCAAATAGATGGTGGACTCTACAGCGGCGTTGATTACCTCTATCCCGGCGGCTATGGCCTCCACTCCGATGATATTCGTTTCAAAATCAAAAAACGGCTGCGTCAACATGGCTATCTTCAATAACGTCGGTGACCATCGCCGCACGAACGGTGAGATTAGCTCTTCCATATCGTCACCGTGCGCCCGCGACTCTTTGTAAAGACTCTCATGAAATTTCAAGAAAGCCTTTTTGGCTTCATCGGATAGTGTGTAAGACCGTTGGGCACCCTCACGGATACGCAATAGGATATCCTTGACGGCAAACTCGGCGCTTCGATCAATACTCTTTGGGGTGGGCAAACCAGGTGGGATCGCCTCAGCCTTCGGCACGTAGAACAGTAGCCAGCGACTTCCGAATCCGGTTGATACATCGCTCGGCTTTAGATTATCTTGCGCCCATTTGACTGACGATGCTGCGTTTAGGGTCAGGTATGGTCGATTGACGATAGAGATTCCGCCGGACTTCGTGATGTTCTTCCAAACTTCTGGCACATCATACCAATCGGCCAGTAACGGCTTTGTTCCCGCATTATAGGACTTCTCGAAATGCTGTAGGAATTCGGCAAGCTCAGAAATAACGATTAAGCCGCCGTTATGCTCCAGGCCGTCTATATCCGTCTGCAAGATGTCAATTAGAGCCTCAGAGGTGGCCCTGTTCGAGAGGATGGGCGATGTCCGAATGAGGTGTGTTATTCGGTCGTCAATGGCTTTGATCTCTTGGGCCTGACTTGCCTTTTCTTTCCCTGAAAGCGTGCCTATTGAATTTTCGAGTTCAATCTTCCGCCGGCGCTCAGCCAGAATCAGTTCAGAAATATCCCGGTCGATCTGGTAGGCTATCTCAGCACCAGATTTCAGGGATGTCGTTTTGAATTGGCCTGACGGGGAAACGCTCAACCACCAAAGGTCAGGAAATAAGTCTTGGTAATAATGCGGCCGCGGGATAACAATCTTCTTGGCGATAACCCCTGAGAGCATGCAAAAGACGCTTTGGATAATCATCTTGATATTCGCCGACGTCATCCAACTTAGTTGGTCGATGTATTGATGCAATATCGAGGGGAAAGCCGTTAAGTCGATGTCCGTAAAGTGGTCCTGGGTTCGCAGGAATGATGCTGATAATCTCTTTAATGTCTCCTCGTTTTGAGCAAAAGCCGACGGGATGGGCTGCGCCTGCTCGACCTGCTGCTTAACCGCCCCCGGTCCCTCTTCAACCGCCAGGTCATT
>JADFYA010000182.1:5363-7341 GCA_015233285.1 Deltaproteobacteria bacterium
CGATCTTTGCTCTATCTATTGACCTGGCCGCTTCCTGGCCCTTGGTACGGCCTGCGTTTTCGGGTTTAAATCGGTCATCGTCACAGCAAATAATGATCTCGGAATCTGGGTGTTTCCTCCGGGCGATCTGGGCAACGGCCTTGAGGTTATTGGCATTGAAGGCTGTGTACACCGGATACCCGGTAGATTCGACAATTGAAGCACAAGTTGCAAAGCCCTCACCGACACCAATTTTATCAAGGACTTTGACCGTCTTGCCAGCTTCGAGAAAAAAATAGCCTCCGCCGGTCTTGGCGTCAGGGAAAAACCGCTTATCTGACCCTGTGGCTGGTTTCACGGGAAAAATCGTTTGAATGGAAATCAGGTCGTCAGTTTCATTATGGATCGGGACAAGCAGGTTGCCTTTGTCGTCAATCCGGGTGCCGTAGGGTTTGACCTGTTTGCGTTTCAGGTACGGGTGGTTTTCGGTAGCCGGTTGTGCCTGGTCCCAGACCTTCCGGGCCTCGATAGCCGCCGCCTTCTGGCTTTGTTCTTTCTCGACCTTGGCTCGGGCCTCGATTTCTTGCATCCTCTTGGCGAACTCTATTTTTTGTTCGGGGGTCCATTCCGATTTTTCACGGGAACACCAACCAACGGGTGGTAACTGGCCGCGCCAATCTCGGCAAAGACCGAGATAGACATGTCAATTAGGACCGTGGAACACCAACCGGCCCTGTTGCCCTTCTCCTCGATGTCAAACCGCTGGATGCTGTTGTCGGGGATTGTCGGTGGCGGTGGATATCCTTTGGCTACGCAATCCGCCACGAAATCCTCCAGCGGATTATTTCTTATCATCGGGCCGGCCCTCCACTTCGGGGCGCTGGGTCGGCTGGCCGTCCAAAAGACGATCGAGGTCTTGGACGTGGTAGTAGATTTTGCCGTTGATCCTTCGGAATTCTGGATTGTTAGGTGAACGTCGCCGCAACTGGCTCAGATAGCCGTGCGAGTAAAGGCCACCAAGATAAACGGCTGCTTCTCTTGGGTTAAGCAAAAAATTGATTGTTTCGGACGCTGTTAGGTTTGGTCTGACGGAATGTTTTTTCATGGGGGACACCTCGTTCAGTTAAGTTAATTAAAGCGTTAACCCACACGAGGTGTTTGTTTGGATAGGACAAAGATGGTAGGGGCTTACGATAAATATGATTCTACCACAGTAATTGGCTGTTGACTATTCTCGCCAGTTTGATAAAATATATTTATCAAGCAACACGGGACGATTCCAGGAGGCAAACCAGAAATCAAAAATCCCGCTTTCCATCAGTGTCCTGTCTGAGTGCCACCTCGGGCAGGACAACTTTTTTTATGGCAATACACTCGTGCAGTATAATTTATGAACTGCCGACATGTCAACGGTTCTCTTCCTGCCTGAATCATTATTTCTTATCAGCCACATAAAAACAAGTGAATTATCCGTGAAATACGAATTGTATTTTTTTGACATTCGCTACAATAATGCTTCCTGAGCATAATAACTAAAACAAATCATGCTCATACGTCATCAAGAAAAGATACCTGTGAGGTACTTTTTTGTGAACGATTGTACAATTGTTCGTCAAAAGCGTCAAAGTCGCCAAAAGCGTCATTTCTTGTGTCCAAACCCGTCAAAAGTCGGATTGTTCGGCGGTTATCCCTGAGTTTACAGGCTAATTTTCTCTCTTATCCGGACCTGAACAGGCCGGTGACACGGGCCTGGCTGCTGACGCTACGCCCCAAGAAATTGTCTATCGAATCAAACAAACTCAACAAGGCCGGGGGGAACCGCCTGATCCGCCGGTGACACGGGCCGACCTCTTGCCTCCGAATCATCATAGAATTGCCTCAATCCCCTTGCGGTGAATCACATCCAACAACACACGTACTGCCCCTGTCGGACGCTTTTCGCCACGCTCTAATTGTGAAATGTATCCTGCCGTCAAGTTCAGATAATGGGCAAACACCG
>JADFYA010000183.1 GCA_015233285.1 Deltaproteobacteria bacterium
CGTGATCCTGCAGGCCCTCCGATCCCGGGCGGAATGCTGGGTGGAAGTAGTTCCCGGTCCATCCGGCCGTCGAGCCTGGCGCTTGTCTCGGGATTTGGGTCTGCCGGCGGTGGCGACCAATGCGGTCGCCATAGGACGCTCCCGGGTTGCAGTAGTCATAGGTATGCGGGTTATTAGAAGACATCCTTATAATATCACAAAGAAAATCTGAAAGGAAAAACAGATTGATCGTTTGATAAACTCACATATCCGCCTGAAGGTCTTAGCGGCTTTATTTGGCAGAGGTGGGTAAGACGAATCTAATGAGGACATGACAGATACATGTGGACCATCTATTGTCATCGTTATTTTAAAATCGACAATTTCTCTCCGAATATCAGCAAAATGTTTCTCTTTCCTGCGGATCATTTTATTAATCATTGGCTGTACGGAATCATGCATCTCTATTGGGAAGCATTCGATTGCCTCCTTCAGAGATTTGCTTCGTTTCGCGCCCGACAACAATGATTCATTCCAGGCTATTATAGCCACGGTTAATAATTGATATAATTCTTCTTCCGTATCCCAATAGTTAGAATATGGTTCGATAAAATCCAACAATACCTTTGACATCTTTAGAAATCCAGGTGGTTCTATAAGGATGTGTTCGGGTTTTGCGATATTCTGACGGATAACTTTATTTATTATATGGCTATAAATATGCTTCTGTTTTCGCTTGTTCTTTATCTTCATTTTGTTTATCCGGCGATGATGGTCACGAAAGTGTTGATTCTGACAAAATACATTAATTCTTTTCCAATAGTGGAAAAGGATAATCAGACTAACGTGTCATATTTCGCCTGCTTTTTTGCTAAGTTGCAACCATTCTGCCTAAAAGACAGGCTACCCGTCGGCTGGGGTCATGATTATACGGATAGTGAGGTGACGAGAAAACAATATCATGGAGGGAAGATAAGAACAAAGGAAATCGCGCTCCTCGATCTCCCCCGGGAATACCCGATTAGATCGGCCCGACGGACAGAGCGTAGACAACCTCTTCATCATCCAATTGGAGTAGCTCCTTCGCCTCCTGGTCATAAAAGGCACCGATCCCGCAAGCTCCCCAGCCCAAAACCTCGGCCGCCAGATAAGCCTTCTCGCCCATCACCCCGGCCGCCAGATGGATGGCGCGGTAAATCCGGGGACCATAGGCCGCGGCCAGCCGGTCCAGCGGGGCGTGCCAGAACAGCACAAAAGCTGCCCGTCGGGTAAAGCCCTGTTCCAGGCAAACTTTGACCACGGCATCCCGGAAATCACCGGTCGCGACTTCGTGCCGGGAGCCATCGAAACGGTATATACCCGGCGCCAGTCCGGTGACCTGCTGAACAATTACCGAAAAGCCCGGACCAGCCTCGGCCGGGATATCGGAAACCAGCGGATAACGCACCACGTCCAATAGTTGAGCCACTGTTTCCCAGCTCACGGGTCGCTGGACATATTGCCGATGGGACCGCCGTTGCCAAAGGGCCTTGACCAAGGATATTTTGCTAAAGACATCGGCTCCCGTGGCTCCAGGTGGAACCGCTGCCGGAGAGCCATGATCGGCGGATGATCCGGCATCGAGGCCGGCCCACCTGGCCGCTGTCTCACGTACCTCCTTTCCGGTCAGGCTGGTGATCCGGCGGGCCTGGTCGATTAAGGGGTAGGCCGTGTCTTGATAAGTATCCAGATCGCTGGCTAAGGCCTGGGAGGTCGGTTCTGCCGAACCGGAATTAGAGGCCGGACCGGGAAGAGGACCCCGGCCGAAGATGGGAATGACCAGACAGGGGGCTTCCCGTTTGTCATCCAGACACAGGAGCCGGGAGATAACCTGGTCATCGAATACATGAATCAAACATGATCGCAACCCCAGGCCGTGGGCGGTCAGGGCCAGGTTGGCTACGGCATGGCCGGCATCCAGGAAACAGTACCTGTAGGCCCGGCTGTGGTATTTCCAGGCGCTTCGCCAAAAGATGTTGGTGACGATCCCAATCAGGGCAGGCTGTTCCGGCCATGTCCCGCCGCATTGAGATATGACCAGTTGATTAAAATCACCTGAGCGAACCCTGGTCAGGACAACCTTGTGCAGACTATAGTGATAGACCCCATCTTCCAGACCGTCTAGACCCTGGGCCACCAGATACAGCTCCAGGGGATAAAGGCCCCCGGCCGAAGGGTAAGACCGGGTGTACCAAATAGCCTCACCGTAAACGTTTTCGCGGGTCAGATTCCAGGACACCCCAAGTAATGCGGCCAACCCAGGAAGATCAAGGGTTACCGGGACCCCGACGGACGGTTCACCCCGAAGCACCGCCCAGGCATCGGCCTCCGGTAAGAACGACGGATCCGGCAGAGCCTTTTCCGGCAATGATCGGTAGACCTTAAAATCCCAGGGCTTCGTCGCCCAAACCAGTTCCCCGCCCCGGCGGACGCTGTCATAAGTATGGGCCGTTTCGCGATGATAGGCCAGGATATCGGGTCTTATTTTAGGCGGGGTGGCCTTCATTGAGATAGCTCCCTTACTGGTTGTTCGCTGCCTGTTGCTCGTTGCCTGTTGCTGGTTGCCTGTTGCTGGTTGCCTGTTGCTGGTTGCCTGTTGCCTGTTGCTGGTTGCCTGTTGCTGGTTGCCTGTTGCTGGTTAATGCTTGATGCGAATTAAGGGTCAGATTGCCAAAGGTCGAAATAAAATCCCCCGGTCCCGATACACCTTCAGAAAGAGGTTTCGGAGATGGCAAGAGGCAACTTCCTGAATTTACGTCAGATCAACTTACAAAAATACAGCATCTTTTTCTGCAAGGCGCTAGTTCGCATTAACAATAACTCGCAACACGTAACGCGCAACTCGAAACCCGTAGCCATCAGTAAGCCAGGGGAGACCAATCTTTATATTTATCCTTGTTTAATCTATATTCCCAAGGTGGAACAGGTTTGGGGCCTTTCCACAAGCCTTTCTTGGCGGCCTGCGCCGTTTCTTGCCACAGAGAATACTTATTGCAGAAACTCTTGTGACAATACAACGGATTATACCAGGCGCAACCATCTTCCATCATCTTTTCTCCGACATCAATCTTGTCTAGAAAAACTCTTCCGACGATGGTTTCGTCATGTTCTTCGGAAAAGACAACGGTCACTTCTTTCCCTTCAATGAGTTTCCGAAGATAAAGTCTAGCCTTGTAACCAAAGGCCTGGGCGGCTTCCGGAGCCTCAATGCCTTCCAATTTGACTCTGAACTCTCTGTCGTCGGCATTTGTTCCCCGAAAGGTATCGCCATGAACAACTCTAACTACTTTTATGGTGATGGTTTCTTCTTTGGCAAATGACATCCCGGGCGATAAGAAGGCCAGCAACATCAGCCATATGAATAGCATCAAGTTGACGCTTTTTCTGTCCATGGGATCACTCTTGAAAACCGTCATCGTAACCATAGCTATGCTCCGAAGGGGTTTATTTCTCATCTTCCGCCACATCCATTGTATTGAACTAATATTGTACCTGACTTTTGGGCCCAAAGCAAACATAGAAATGCGGGTTGTCTAGCTGTTTTTGAGTTTAGTTATTTCGGTTATCAGGTCGGAAAAGCGGTCAATAGTCCGGGGTAGTTTTTCCATGTCAAAAGTCTTGGCCTGTTTTAAAAGGGTATTACCCCAAGCGGTGAGCGGCTCCAGATCATAATCAGTTCCCAACATGATGATTTGCCGGGCAAAGTCTTCGATGCGGCTCATGATGAAGGTCTCATGTATGCCGCGCCATTTATCAGTCAACTCGGTTTCCAGCAGTTGAATCAAACCGTCGAGACGAATTTTTGCTTCCGGCGTCATCGGCTTAGGGACGGGACTTCCCGATTTCTGGGTATGAACTGCCGCATCCTGACTGCCGGCCAGTTTCCTTTTTGGTCCCTTTTTCCCTCCGATATTGCAAGGGAGAAATTTGGCCAGTTCGGCATACAGTTCTTGTTTGCTCACCGGTTTTCGCAGAAATCCGTCACAACCGGCTTTTCTTACCTTGTTTTCGTCCTCTTCCGAGACAGCAGCCGTCAGAACGACCACCGGGATCTGCTTTAGTCTCTGGTCTTGTTTAATGATGTGCGTGGCCTCGGTGCCATCCATCACCGGCATTTTCATATCCATCAAAATCAGGTTGGGCTGGTACCGTCTGGCGGCCTCAACAGCTTCGGCACCGTTCGCGGCTTCAATAATGTCCATGCCGGGATAGTTCAAGAATCCCTTAATCAGGGACCGGTTAAGATCAACATCATCCACCACCAAGATCAAAGCCGGTTCAAAGATGACGGATTCAGGCACGGGCCAGACGGGCAGGTCCGGTTCCAAGCGCCTGGCTGCGACCTTCACATCATTCAACAACACTCGAAAAACGCTGCCTTGACCGACTACACTCTTAACCGTGATCTCACCACCCATCATCTCCACCAGTCGCCGGGTGATGGATAATCCCAATCCCGTACCTCCATATCTGGTCGTGTCTTGGCCGATTTGTTGCCTGAAGGCTTCAAATACTTGTTCAATCTGATCGGGCGGGATGCCGATTCCGGTATCCTCCACGGAAATGATCAACTCCAGCGTCGAGTGATCCTCGGATGTGATGTTCTTATGGGCCGCCAATTTGATATATCCGTGGTGAGTAAACTTGGCCGCATTACCGACAAGATTGAATAATATCTGCCGCAAGCGGACTCCATCGAGCAACAAGGCATCCGGCAAAGCCGGGTCTATTTCTATTTTAAATTCCAGCCCCTTCTCCTGGACTTTCCATTGAACTATTTGTTGGACTTCGGAAAGAACCTGCCAGGGGTTGACTTCATGGAAGGAGAGCTCCAATCGGCCGGATTCTATTTTGGATAGGTCGAGAATATCATTGATTAACTTTAGCAAGGTCTTGCCGCTGGACAAAATACCCGACAAATACTCCTTTTGTTGATCATCTGTGATGTTGGAGGTCAGAATTTCGGCAAACCCTAAAATAGCGTTCATAGGAGTACGGATTTCGTGCGACATGTTAGCCAGGAATTCGCCTTTGGCCCGATTAGCTCCTTCAGCGGATTCTTTGGCCCTTAATAAGGCTTCATTGGCCTGAGACAACTCCGCAGTCCGGGCCGCCACCTTCGATTCCAGCATGGCGTCCCTTTTCTGAATCTCCTCGAGCATGTCGTTGAACCGGTCGATGAGTTCTCCGATCTCGTCTCCGCCATGCCTCTCGGCCCGCAGAGAGTAGTCCCTGGCTTCGGAAATATCTCGGGTGGTTTGGGTCAGGCTTAGAATAGGCTCCGAAATAACCCGTTGCAATGCGTTAGATAACAATATGATAATCACAAGAGTCACAGCCAGGATCAGAGTGACGAGTAGTCCATACTGCTTCAGCCGGAGGCGCATCTCATCCAGGTCGTGCCGGATAAACAAGGTCCCCACCTGCGCCCCGTCCAATAGGATCCGTTGAAACATCACCAGGTGATTGTCATCAAAGGAATAACCATCCTCCCGGGGCCGGGGGGGCGTCCAGGCCATGGAGTCGTCACCGCTCTGATATTTGGCGAAAATATGGCCGGATTTGTTGTAAATGCACGCAAAAACCACATGCGACTTGGCACTTAGAGCGGTCAGGCATTGTTCTGCGGCCTTCCGGTCATCGAACACCAGGGCAGAGGCGCTATTGGAGCCGACCACCTGGGCCAGGCTGTGCAATTCGTGGGCCATGTTTTGCCGAAACTCGATGACATAATTCAAGACGAAAGCAGCGGAAGAGATTAAAAGGACGACGACGCCGGCCAGGCAAATGACCAATCTGAGCTTCGATTTGATAGGCATATCCCGGAAGAGGTGCATTCTACTTAGGCTCCTCTCTATAAATCTTGGCCAGTTTCAACAATTGTGAGCTGAGCTTAAGCCCGGCTCGGTTAGCCGCGTCGACGTTGATTTCAAACCGAATCTTATTATCCGAACTATACAGATTGATGATGCCGCCCAATTGAACAAATCCATCTAGTTCTCCGACTGTCAAGACGTGACGCCCCTTGAGAGAGCGGAGGACTTCCTGGACTATCTTGGGATCCTGAGAATTCAAATAAACAATGTGACAGGTGTCGAGTGCTCTTGAAGATTTCGGGCAACACTGGTAGACCACTTTTCGGCCCTTGACGATCTTTTCCTCTATTAAATCGAAAGCCTGGCCGAAGTCCGTGTCTTCAATGGCGCAAAGAAAAATTGTATCATCCTTATCCGGCAAGGCCTGTTCCGGCCATTCCACGAACTTGGCGAAGTTGTAGATAAAAGCCGCTTTGACTCGGCTTTCCAGGCTGACCGGCGGAATGGCATAAGTCAAGGCCGCGGCCAGGCAGATTAATACCCATATCACGGCTGCAACTCGCCATTTTAGCCTTTTATTATTCTTCGTCATCGCCATGTCGATTCTCGTCGAAAATCATTGCGCCGGGTTGCCGGTTACGGAATTCGGGTTGCCGCCGGGTCAATCATTCATGAATGATTATTTACCTGTCACTACCCCCTACTAAAGGCTCAGAACGGGTCCCGGTCTTACCAATTCAATGGCCGACCAAAAGCAGCCTCATATCGGTACCCGATGGTGTCGCGGGCGGCCCGGTATTCCTGAGTCCCCTGGACCTCTACGGCGAAACTGGCCAGCACCGCACCTAACCGGGCCGCGTCTACAGTATCCATTCCTTCCTTTAATCCTTTGAGCAACCCGGCCCGGTAAGTGTCTCCCGCACCTGTGGGATCGACCACCCGATCAGGCGGAACAGGACAGACAGCAATCCGGTCCTTGGCGTTAAAAATTTGCGAACCGTTTTCTCCCATCGTGACGATAACCGTCCCGGTCCGCTCGATAATGTCATTCTGGGTCAACCCGGTTATTTTCGTCGTCATTTCCAACTCGTAATCATTAGAAATAAAAATCGCCGCACCGGTCAAGGCTTCCACCAAGGCCGGACCCGACCAGGCCGTAAGAGATTGGCCCGGATCAAAAATATAGGGAATACCGTTTGATCGGCAGGCTTCAGCATAGTTTTTCATATCATCAAGGTTGCCGGGAGCGATGATACAAATGGATTTCTTAGGGTCTTCACGGGAGAAATCATAGGCCGTCGAATATTTCATAGCCCCCATATTGAATCCGGTAATCTGATTGTTCAACTGGTCGGTGGTGATATAAGCACCGGCGGTCAATTCTTCCGGCACCAGTCGAATACACTCATCAGACAATCCTTGTTTTTTGAGGTGGGCCCGGTAGATGTCGAA
>JADFYA010000184.1 GCA_015233285.1 Deltaproteobacteria bacterium
GGCAAGTCATGCAGATCATGCAGCCCGAACCAGACTGGAGCATCCTCGATGTCGGATGTGCGGCCGGCACTCTGGCCGTGCCCCTGGCCCCCTACGTCAACACCATCACTGCACTGGACCCCTCAACCGTCATGCTTTCCCTGCTTAAGGAACGCTGCCGGGAGGAAAATATCGCCAACATCAAAATTGTTGAAGGCCGATGGGAAGATGATTGGAACGAATTCGGCATAGGTGTGCACGATGTGGCCATAGCCTCGCGCTCGCTGATTGTCGAGGATCTCCGCCAGGCCATATTGAAGCTTGACAGCCATGCCCGCCGGCGGGTCTACCTCTCCACCCTGGTGGACGACGGTCCATACGACCGCCGCATTGTCGAAGCCGTGGGCCGAACGCACCGCCGAGGCGTGGACTATATCCTGGTGTACAATCTCCTCAGGCAAATGGGTATTTATGCCAATGTCACCTTTACCGTACATCGAGAAGATAAAACCTTCTTGGACGTGGATGACGCCATAAACTCCGTGCGCTGGATGATCCACAACATAACCCCGGCCGAAGAAGACCGGCTAAAGCGTCACCTGAACGAGCAACTTGTCCGGGAGAACGGGCATTGGAAGCTGCCGTATCAAAATGTCGTCCGGTGGGCCGTGATCTGGTGGAATAAGGACTGATGCGGCCGCTGCGGCTGCGCGCCTTGGCGGGAAAAATGTGAGGTATTTTAATCATGAGGAAGTTATCTCCGAAATGGATGGCCTTAGCCGTCTTGATCTTATTAGCCCTGATCTCTGCCGCGTGTCCGGCCGCGGCCAGGGAAATTACGGATATGGCCGGCCGCCGCGTGGTCGTGCCCGACTCCATCACTAAAGTATACGGCTCATCGCCGCCGGCCACTTACCTGCTCTATGCCCTGGATCCAAGCCTGATCGCCGGGCTTAACTTCCCGTTTTCCGCAGAAGAAAGAGTCTATTTACGCCCCGGCGTGGAGAAAATTCCGGTTATCGGCGGATGGTTCGGCCAGGGCAAGACGCCCAACCTGGAAATCCTTCTCCTGGTTAAGCCGGACATCATGATCGTCTGGATGTGGAAAGAATCCGCAGCCAACCAAAAGATAGAACAAACGGCCCAGATGATGCACCTGCCGGTAGTGTACGTCAAACTGGAGCATCTCGGTGATTATCCGGCGGCTTTTGACTTTCTGGGCCGACTTTTGGGCCGGGAAGACCGGGCCCGGCAACTGAGTGAATACGCCAGGCAGGCCCTGACCGGTTTCCAATCCATTATGGCTTCAATCCCGGAGCCGAAAAAGATATCCGTTTACTATGCGGAAGGACGGGACGGGTTAAGCAGCGAATGCGACCAGTCGAGCCATTCCGAGGTCATCAACCTGGCCGGAGGCCGGAACATCTATCGCTGCGCCCCGAAAAGCCTTTACGGGATGGAACGGATCTCCATGGAGCAGATCATTCGGGCCGATCCGGAAGCCATCGTGGCCCAGGACAAGACTTTTGTAGACAGCGTCTACCAGGAGCCGGGGTGGGCCGGGGTAAAAGCGGTTAAGGACAAAAAAGTCTATCTCATCCCCAGAGCGCCGTTCAACTGGTTCGACCGGCCTCCGTCTTTTATGCGCCTGCTCGGGGTCAAATGGCTCTTAAACTTGCTTTATCCGCAGCTCTACCCGGTGAATATGGTGGATGAAACCAAAAAATTCTATCAGCTCTTCCTGGGCGTAGGACTTGATGACGCCGCGGCCGGAAAGGTGTTGCACAGATGAATCATCGTCTGCTCTTCCCGGCCTGGTTCGGAATGTTGTTAACCACGGTGCTCATCTCCCTGACTCTGGGCCGGTATCCGGTTACCCTGCCCGAGATTTACGGTTATCTGGCCCAAACTCTGCTCAATCAAGGCAAGTTAACTGAGCAGCATCTCCAGACTCTTAGAACGATTCTCTTTGACATCAGAATGCCCCGCATCATGGCGGCCATACTGGTCGGGTCGGCTCTCTCCGTGTCCGGGGCGGCTTTTCAGTCGATGTTCATCAATCCTCTGGTTTCGCCGGGGTTGCTGGGTGTGTTAGCCGGGGCATCTTTTGGGGCGGCGCTGGGCATGGTTGTTTCCAAAAGCTGGCTGGCCGTTCAGGCCGGGGCGTTCGGTTTCGGGCTGGCGGCGGTGGCGGTGGCCTTGGGATTGGCCCGGCTTTATCAGGGGGACAGGTTATTGCTGTTGGTTATGGGGGGCATCATCAGCGGCGCCTTGTTCACGGCCTTGCTCTCCGTCATCAAATATATGGCCGATCCCTACGATCAATTGCCGGCCATTGTCTACTG
Source organism: Deltaproteobacteria bacterium (assembly GCA_015233285.1). The sequence goes on from JADFYA010000184.1 coordinate 2,325, forward strand.
GTTACTGGGCGGCCTGGCCATGGTCAACGGCCAAACCGTACTGGTTGTGTCTCTGCCCATCATCTGCGGAATTTCCTTGCTGTTGGTTCTGTCCCGTTATCTCAACGTGTTGACTATGGGGGATGAGGAGGCCAGATCCCTGGGCGTCAATGTAACCGTTCTCCGCCTGGTCTTCATCATTACCGCCACCTTGATCAGCAGCCTGACTGTGGCCTTGGCCGGCATTATCGGCTGGGTCGGACTGGTGATTCCACACATGGGCCGGATGCTGGTGGGCCCGGACAACCGGATTCTGTTACCTGTGGTCACGATTATGGGAGCTGTTTTTCTAGTGGTGGTGGACGACATTTCCAGGTTGTTGTTTCAAGTGGAGATTCCTCTGGGGATCTTGACTTCATTATTGGGCGTCCCGGTATTCGCCCTGATCTTGAAAAATGCCCGAAAGGGGTGGGGCTGATGGAATTAATCCGGGCGGAAAACATAACCTTTGCTTACTCTCGGCAGCCGGTGCTCAAAAATGTCTCCCTGACCGTGCATAAAGGAGAGGTTGTGTCTTTGCTCGGACCGAACGGGAGCGGAAAAACCACCTTATTGAAGGTGCTCCTCGGCCTGTATCGGCCCGAAAGCGGCCAGGTGTGGCTCGACGGGGTAAAGGTATCCGACCTGGCCCCCAAGGAACTGGCCGGCCGGGTGGCCTACGTGCCGCAATTTCATAAGATGGCTTTCGGTTACCGGGTACTCGATGTGGTTTTGATGGGACGCCTGCCCCACAAATCATTTTTCTCCCGTTATTCCAAGGTGGATATGGATATTGCGCTTCAGTCCTTGGAGCGGCTGTCCATCAGCCATCTGAAGGATCGCATCTACACTGAAATCAGCGGCGGGGAACGCCAACTAACGCTGATCGGCCGGGCCCTGGCCCAGGAGGCGAAGACCCTGCTTATGGACGAACCGGCCAATGGTCTCGACTACGGGAATCAGATCGGGCTGCTCGAACGGATAGCCGCCCTGGCCCAGGAAGGTTTCACCTTCATTAAGTCTACGCATTTCCCGGAACATGCTCTCTGGATTGCCGACCGGGTGATCATGTTGCAGCACGGGGTGGTCGTCGCCGACGGGACGCCAAGCGAAGTGATGTCGGATGAGGCCGTGAGCGGCCTGTACCATGCGGAAATCAATATCGTCGGGGTTAATGGGGGATTCCAGACCTGCATCCCCCGGGCGATCATGAAGGCCAAAATTTAATCCACAGATTACACAGATTAGCGCAGATTAGGGCCAAAATAGGTCTTTGGGTCTTTTCCATCTGCGTTAATCGGCGCAATCTGCGGATACATTTCTGCCGCCCAATTAAAAAGTCGTCGAATTCAGGTTAGATTACAGGTTAGCTTAAGATATGTCGGAACAAACTCTGGAGTGGTACTGGTTGGAGGAGGAGCTGATTCCGGTTGATGAGGCTGAAACTGATCGCAAGCCGTTGAGAGCGCCGAATCGAGGGCGGATATTCGGGCTCGGCATGTCCCTGGGAATCCATGCGGCTGTTCTCATGGCTGTCCTGCCGTCGGGCTTTGATGCCCGTCCACATCTGGAAACGATCCAATGCGTCACCGTGGATTTGGTTGTTGTGTCCGTGGTTGGCGGCGGTTCACCAGGAATGCCCCCCGGCCATGGCGGAGAAGGTGCTTCCGCGGCCGTATCACCCGAGACAAGACAGGCCGTCGCTCCGTCACCTCCGGCCGCTTCCCAGACACAACCGGTAGAGACAAAGGCTGCTATAGTTCCGCCGCCGCCGGACCAGTCCAAAGTCAATGTCCGTAAACCCCAAAACTCGGCCAGAAGCCACACCACCAAAGTGGTGAAACGCCGGAAGATGGCCCCTATGCCTCAAGCAGCTCCGGATACGCCACCCCCCCCCGGTTCCGGAGCCGGTTTCGACCTCTTCGCCCGTGGCCTCTGCCGCCGCGTTGCCCCAGGCAATTTCTCCCACCGGGTCGGCCGGAGGAGAGGGCCGGGCGGAGAGCAACTTAACCGGTCATGGGAAGCAGGGAGCCGGAGATGGAACCGGCGCCGCCGGAGGTGGAGGATCGGGACACGGCTTTTCAGGTGGAGGTGGAGGCGGCCAAGGAAAGGAATTTCTTCTTCCCCAAGTTGATCAACCACCCAGCCCGATTCAAAGAGTTGATCCCGAATTTCCCTCAGAGGCGCGGCAAATGGGTATCCGCGGACGGGTTTTGGTTAAATTTTTGGTTAAAGACGACGGTTCCGTGGCCAGAGCGTCCATAGTTGAAGCTATTCCGTCCGGGCTATTCGACCAGAGTGCTCTCCGGGCGATTGTTAAATGGAAATTTCGCCCCGGTCGTTATCAGGGCCGCGATGTCGCCACCTGGGTGGTTGTACCCATTTCTTTCAAACTGTCTCAGTAGGATGGAGCCAAATGTCATTAACTTAAGCGACGAACAATCGTGTTAACTTTTTTAAAATAGACAATTCCGCTTAAACCCCAACGGGGCTAACCGAGAGCGCCCTTTCAGGGCTTAATCGGAATTAACCATTTATTAGAATAGGATCCGATGACCATGCTTCTTAAGTTAATGACATTGGGATGGAGCCAACGCGGCCGACCGGGATCGGCTGACGATCAGACCAACGCAACTTAAATTCGGAGGTTGTTGTGAAAATGCAATTGGAATGTGTGTTGATGGCCCCGGTTGATTCTTCAAAAGATGAAGTCTTGCGGGTAACCGGCCGGGTAACAACCGACCTGGTTCTCCGGCGAGAGGAACTCGCAGCCATGGAGACTGAGGAGCAGAAGAACTTGCTTATCATTTGCGGCAGCGGCACGCCCAAAGAGAGAATCAAGAGTTGCCGGGGGGTGCTGCTGGAAAAGGTGCTCGAAAAAGCGCCCATTTTGAAGGAAGCACACAACGACACCAAAAAAATGTTCATTGTCGCAACTGCTTCGGACGGCCACAAGGTGGTCTTTTCCTGGCAGGAGATTTTCAACACGAGCGTGGGTGATGGCGTCATGATCTTAACCGAAAAGAACGGCCGGCCGCTCGACGCCGAAAATGGCTGGTTCGACCTTTTATCTGCAGAGGATTACTTTACCGGCTCCCGCTATGTAAAGGGTCTGCGAACGATTGAGGTGCTTTTGGTTCAGTGATGACATTGCCGGCATCCAGGGGTCCGCTCACGAAACGGAAAAATGGATCGATCACTTTTTTTGTTGCCGCCAAAGGTAACTTACGATAAATTTATATTACATATCTGCGAAAAGGGGGTTCAACATGGCAAACATGCATACAGTCCGATTGCCGGAGGAACTCACAACTCGGCTGGCCACACTGGTTCATGTCACAAAAAGGACCAAAAGCTATTTTATTCGCGAGGCGCTTGAACGGTATATTAAGGACCTGGAAGATAGTTACCGGGCTGAGACAGCCAACGAGACATTTCTCAAGAGCTGTGAGCAGTCTATCCCGCTGAAAGGAATGGAGCTTAGATTGATCCGGCATTATTAGACTGACGCCCTGAGACTTCTGGGTCCGGCTTGCCGGTCAACTGTTCAAAAATTGAACCGAATAACTCAAGTGGTGTCGCCGGGAGAGATGTCATGGGATCAAGCAAAGACCAGGTGCTTTGTAACCTCAAACCGGCCCGGAAGGCTAAGGGCCTGTCGCAAGTCGAGCTGGCGGCCAGGGTGGGCGTGAAACGCCAGGCCGTTTACGACATGGAGTCCCAGCGTTACGTCCCGAATACCGCCCTGGCCCTGCGGCTGGCCAAGGAGCTGGACTGCCGGGTGGAAGATCTCTTCGCCCTGGATGAGTCTGAGAATGAACTGACGCTGATGTTGGATGAGGAAATCAACCCGGCCGACTCCAGGGTCTCCCTATTTAGGGTGCGCCAACGCCTCATTTCCTATCCGCTGGATAACAAGTGGCTATTAAGCGACGGGTTTAGGGCTGCCGACGGCTTGCTCAAACCCGACGGCCGCAGTGTGACTTTGCTCCAAACAGAAGACTATCTGGAAAAATCGGCGCTGCTCCTGGGCTGCGACCCGGCCTTCGCCATACTGAGCGCCCACGTGGCCCGGAAAACTAAAGAAGCCGGCGTGCATTGCCGGTTTGCCTCCAGTCACGGCGCCGTCGCGGCTCTGGCCGCCGGTCGGGCCCATGCGGCCGGGACACACCTGCATAATGCCGGAACCAGCGAATCCAATCTGGCCCTGGCGGAGAAGTTGGTCCCCGGGACAAAAGTCGTGGTTTTTGCCTTTTCCATATTCGAAGAAGGACTGATGGTGGCCCCAGGGAATCCGTGTGGAATACGGAGCGTGGCCGATCTGGCCGATGGCCGAATCCGGCTGGTCAACCGGGAGCCTGGTGCGGCTCTGCGGGTCTTGCTGGATGATTGCCTGGTCCGCGCCGGGATACCTGCCGAAATCATCAACGGCTACGACTCTCTGGCCGGGAGCCATGTTCAAGGCGCCCAAATGGTCACCTTCGGGTTAGCCGACGCCGCGTTGGGGCTGAAGGCCGTAGCCGCGGCTTACGGGCTTGATTTTGTGCCTATCCAGGCGGTTCGTTGCGACCTGGTCATCCCGGCCGACTTGCTGGATCATCCTGGGATCAAAGTTGTTCTTGACGTATTGCAAACCCATTCCCTGCGTCGGGAGCTGGCCGCCCTGCCCGGATACGAATCCTCATGCACCGGGCAAATTATCGGCGGGGTAGGCTGCGAACGTCCGCAAAATAGTCTATTCCGATTAAGCCCCAACGGGGCGCTCTAGGTTAGCCCAGGGCAGCGCCCCAATGCTGTTGAATTAAGCTTTTGAGGTCCGTTTGAGGTCCGCACCGAATTTCCAGTGGGGCGTCGGGCGGACCGCGTCGGAACTTCGAGGCTCCAACCACCGCTTAATGGAGAACTGTTATCA